>CBKWHA010000025.1:0-34343 GCA_966674115.1 uncultured Chitinophagaceae bacterium | reverse complement strand
AAACTACTAAAAAGTAGTATATTCCTATAAAGAACCACGTATGCAAAATGCACTTGCAACAAGAAAATCTTTTTATAATAACGAAGCTTTTCCACTACCAGGTTCGCTAAACGAGTTGGAGGCCTTTGCTGAAATCCAAAGCCATTTCGGCAAACAATTCGAACATTATTTTCCGGATAAGCTGGCAGAGAAAACCGTTGTCATTCTTCCTTCCCTTACTTTAGACCAGGAAATATTGTACAAAATACGGGGGCATGTGTTTTATGAGGAACGCTTGCTTTGCTTATTGATGCTGTTGCGCATGCCCAGAACTAAAGTGGTTTATGTAACCAGCGTCCCTATCGATGCTACCGTTGTGGATTATTACCTGCATCTATTGCAGGGCATCACCGGTAATCATGCCCGTAGCCGCCTGGTCATGCTGAGCTGTTACGATGCATCTGCCAAATCACTTACCGAAAAAGTGCTGGAACGGCCACGGTTGATCCGGAAAATAAAGGACCAGATCACCAATAAAGACATGGCGCACCTGGCTTGCTTTAATGTAACCCCCTATGAAAGAACGCTGGCAGTACAGTTGGGCATTCCCATTTTTGGTACTGATCCGGAATTGTTGTCGTTGGGTTCAAAATCAAATAGCAGAAAGTTGTTTAAGCAATGTGGTCTGCCAGTGCCGGATGGTTATGAGAATTTGAAAACACGAGATGAAGTAATTGATGCACTGGTTCAGTTGAAAAAAAGAAATCCCTTGCTGCACAAAGCGGTTATTAAATTAAATGACGGCTTTAGCGGTGAAGGAAATGCTGTTTATGATTTTGGAGCTATAGAAGATGATCCTTTCGTTCATCAACAAATAAAAGCTTCCTTGTCGCATCAGTTAAGGTTCGTAGCCAGTGATATGACGGAAGCATTGTTCTTTGAAAAATTTGCTGATATGGGCGGGGTCGTGGAGGCTTTTATTGAAGGAGCCGAAAAAGCCTCACCTTCCGTTCAATACCGCATTACTCCCATTGATATTGAAGTGGTAAGCACACATGACCAATTGCTTGGAGGTACAGAGGGACAGATTTTTTTAGGAGCTTATTTCCCGGCATCCAATGAATACAATACGTCTATTGCAAAAGCTACCCGGCCAGTTGCTGAGGCGCTGGCAGAAAAAGGTGTTATAGGCCGGTTTTCAATTGATTTTATATCGGTAAAAGAGGCCGGTACCTGGAAGCATTATGGCATTGAGATCAACTTGCGTAAAGGTGGTACTACTCATCCGCTTCTGATGCTTCAGTATTTAACGGATGGTGAATACAATGCGGATACCGGCGCTTATTTGACAGCAACTGGCAATCAGCGCTTTTATTTTTCATCGGATAATTTGTCTTCTGAAAAGTATAAAGGGTTAACACCACCCGATCTCATTGATATTGCCATGTTTCACTCTCTTATGTATGATGGTACTTCACAGGAAGGTGTTATCTTTCATTTAATGGGCGCCTTATCACAATACGGAAAACTAGGGGTGCTGTGCATTGGCAGTACTCCTGAAAGAGCATGGGAGTACTACCAAAAAGTAATTAGTGTGTTGGACATTGAATGCAGTTAAAATCATACTTTAACCATCGTCACTTATTTCCCCAAGGCCTCTCTCACCTTTGGAGCGACCTTCGTCCCAAATATTTCAATTGATTTCATCATCGACTGATGTGAAGGCCCACCAACATCCATATGCGCAGAAAAACGGGTAAGGCCAAACAGCTCCTGCATTTCTAATATCTTGTCAATAGCCTCATTAGCATCGCCTATAACCAAATGACCATGTGGGGCTCGCCCTTGCTCAAATTGCTGCTTTTGATAAGTAGGCCAGCCTCTTTGCCTGCCAATCCGGTTCATCTGGGCAGCGTACAGCGGGTAGTACTCGTCTGCCGTCTGCTGGCTGTTTTCACCAAAAAATGAATGCATATGCACACCCACCTGAAGTGCCTCTGGTTTGTGGCCAAAATGCTCGTAGGCTCTGCGATAGTAATCAAACAAGGTTTTGAAATGAGCCGGGCTGCCACCAATAATGGCAAAGATCACGGGTAAGCCCAAACACCCCGCCCGCAGCACGGACTCCGGCGTGCCGCCAACCGCTACCCAAATGTCCAAATGATTATCTACCGCACGGGGCAGGACCTCCTGGTTCACCAGCGCTGGCCGGAACTTACCTTTCCAGGTTACCCGTTGTTCTTTATTGATTTGCAGTAACAGTTCCAGTTTCTCTTCAAACAATGCATCATAATCCTTAAGATCATAACCAAACAATGGAAACGACTCTGTAAAACTGCCCCGGCCCACCATTAATTCAGCCCGGCCGCCCGAGATCAGGTCCACTGTTGCAAAGCTCTGATACAAGCGCACTGGGTCAGACGAGCTTAAAACCGATACAGCGCTTCCCAGCTTAATATTCTTTGTCACTGTTGCCGCAGCGGCCAGGATGATTTCGGGTGTAGACACAGCATAGTCGGGACGGTGATGCTCTCCAATACCAAAAAAGTCCAAACCAGTTTCATCCATCAGTTTGATCTCTTCCATCAATTCCTGCAACCGCTGCTGAGCAGGTTGCACTTCGCCTTTGGTGTTAATATGCAGATCGCCAAACATACCAATGCCTAATTCCATGCTTCTTTATTTTCTGCGAAGGTACTTTCAAATTATCCCCAGCTATTTGAGTTTTTTTCCAGTATTGCAATACTTTGAGGAACAAACAAAGCGTATGAAGATCTATCAGCAAACTATACAGTTACCAGAAAAAAGAAGAGGATTTCATTTGATCACCACAGAAGTTGAGCGGGCATTACCCCAAATAGCAGAAATTAAAACGGGTCTTTGTCAGGCATTTATTCAACATACTTCTGCCTCGCTGACCATCAATGAGAATGCAGACCCTACAGTACGCAAAGATTTTGAAACGTTCTTCAATAAGACCGTCCGCGAAAATGATACGGATTATGTACATGATTATGAAGGCCCAGACGATATGCCAGCCCACCTGAAAGCATCTTTGTTGGGAAGTTCTGTTTTAATACCCATTCGAAATGGGCGGTTGGCCCTGGGTACCTGGCAGGGTGTTTATTTATGTGAACACCGGAATCATGGCGGTTCAAGGAGCCTGGTAATCACAGCATGGGGTGTTTAAATAAAAAGTGCTACATTGTTTCCATGAATCCCTATCCGCTCCGCTATTTTCTCGTTAACAAGCCATATGGCATGGAATCCCAGTTCATTAGTCCCTATCCGGGCCCTTTATTAGGTGACCTCATCTTTAATTTTCCCGAAGGAACTCATGCTATTGGCAGATTGGATAAGCATTCTGAAGGTTTATTATTGTTGACAACAAACAAAAAGGTAACAGCCCTTCTGTTTCAAAGTAAGGTGCCCCATAAGCGTACCTATTTGGTACAGGTGAGACATAAGATGGATGAAGAAAGTCTGCAACAGTTACGCGCTGGCGTATCTATCAGAATAAAAGGAGGGGGTGAATACACAACACCTCCGTGTGAGGTTCAAATCGTGGAGCAGCCGGCGGATATTTTTCCATCTCCCCGTAGCTTTCCACCTTACCTCAAGAGTACCTGGCTTTTGATTACGCTCACCGAAGGCAGGTATCGCCAGGTACGTAAGATGGTAGCAGCTGTAAGGCACCGCTGTATGCGGCTGATCCGCGTATCAATAGAAGACCTGATGTTGGGTAATCTGAAACCAGGAGAAGTAAGGGAAGCCACAGAACATGTTTTTTTTGAACAATTAAGGCTAGATAACTCATCCTTTTAGGTATAAATTAAGATATTAACAATTAAGATTCATCCATACTTTAGTTTTCTTGATCTATATTTGCAGTAGCCTCTTTTATCTGCAACAACAGTCATACAATCTGTAATCTCTTTATTTACCTGTTGTAGCAGAAGTCAATAGTTACAATTCAGTTTAATTAGTCTTGCATCGCAATTTTTGGGTATTGATCTGTTCAGAGCATCGTATTAGTAAGCATTTTTAGGATAACACTTTTAAAATTGATACTATGAAGCTTTCTGATTTTATCATGTTGAATGAGGATGAGAAGAAATTAGCAGTGCTTCACGAAGGGGTACTTATTGCAAAGAGAAATTATTTTGATTGCGTGGTGTTTTTGTTCCAACTGGATGGTTATTATGTAGAAACCTATTGCAATATTGAAAACAAGTCAATTGAGGAGTACAGGATTTTTGATAATACAAAGTCATTAAATCCGTATTTAGAAGCTATTCCAATTGATGATTTGCTGAACTGAGAGTGAAGTTTGCCTATTCGATCTACCTGTGATTAATAAGATCAAAAGATACTTTATGATATTCTTGGGTGTTTACTTCAATAAAAAGCTTATCTTTACATCGTTAATTTGAGCCTCGCATCAGTAATCGTTAATTATCCTGCTTTTTTGCATCTTAGTTAGTTTCTTACTTCTTGCATTTCTCAGATCATTTATAACATTTTCAATAATCAAGTATGAACATTTACGTTTCAAATTTAAGCTTCAACGTACAGGATGAAGATTTAAGAGAGTTTTTTACTCCTTACGGAGAAGTAACGTCAGCCAAAGTAATCAGCGACAAATTCACAGGCAAATCCAGGGGATTTGGGTTCGTGGAAATGTCTGATGATGCCGCTGCCAAAAAAGCAATTGCTGAACTGGATAACGGTACGGTTGACGGTAGAACCATTAAAGTAATGGAAGCTAAACCAAAAGAAGACAGACCCGCACGTAGCAATAATCCCTTCCGTGGCGACAACGGTGGTGGCTATAAAAAAAGCAGGTGGTAAAATATGGTTTCGTAAAGGCCTCTCTACACAGGAGGCCTTTTTTATTTAATAAGCAGTGCACTTAAAACTAAGGCGCTGCTTTATCTATTCCTATTCTACTTAAAAACACAAAAAGTAGAAGTGTTGATTATATAAAAAACTATGGCTAAATCAAAAGAAACATTCAACAAGAAAGAAAAAGAAAAGAAGCGCTTAAAACAGCGACAAGAAAAAAGAGAAAAGATGGAGCAACGCAAAGCCAATGCTACAAAAGGCAAATCGCTGGACGATATGATTGCTTATATTGATGAAGATGGTAATCTTTCTTCTACGCCACCCGATCCTAAAAAGAGAAAGGTATTCAAAGCCGAAGATGTACAAATCAGTGTACCTAAGTATGAAGCGGAAGAAGGGGATGATGCTCCACTTGAAGGAAAGGTTAGCTACTTTGATGCATCCAAAGGCTTTGGCTTTATCCTTATGGCTCAAACTGGTGAACGCGTGTTTGTGCATGTCAACCAATTGACCGAACTAATCTCTGAAAACGACCAGGTCACTTTTGAAGTGGAATCGGGTCCCAAAGGCCTCAGTGCCATAAACGTTAAGAAAAAGGTTAAATAGGAAGCCCGAAATTAAACGGCGTTCTCCTTGGACGTATTTATAAATTTATACCCTATGGCAAAAGTTGTATTCAACAACTCTAATAGCCTTTTTTTTCAATCGCTGAAAAAATCTGTAGAAGCCTATTTCAACGAAAATGGAATAAAGAAAACCGGCAATTGGAAGCTATATAGCAAAACCATTATTTTAATACCTGCAGCTATAAGCCTCTATATTTCATTGCTGGCCTTTCAGCTACCTGTAGTTATTGCCTTGTTATTTTGTACTTTACTTGGTCTTGCCATCTCCAGTATTGGTTTCAATGTCATGCACGATGCCTGTCACGGAAGTTATTCCAGTAAGAAGTGGATTAATAACCTGTTGGGTCTTTCCCTTAATGCGCTTGGCGGGAATGCGTTTTTCTGGAAGCAAAAACATAACATTCTGCACCATACCTATACCAATATTGAAGGGGCGGATGATGATATTGCCCAAAGTAAGCTGTTGCGTCAAAGCCCTACACAGGAATGGTTGTCCATACACCGTTACCAGCATATCTATCTTACGTTCGCTTACGCTTTAACACTGTTTATGTGGATAGGCGTTAGGGATTTTAAAAAATACTTCACCAAAAAAATACACAATACGCCTCTTCAGTCAATGGATAGAAAAGAGCACATCACATTTTGGACAAGCAAGGTTCTTTATGTAGTGTTTTATATTTTAATTCCTATGATATGTATGGGTCCAATAGCCTGGCTGATTGGTTATTTGACAATGAGCATAGTTGCAGGTATTGTGCTTTCTTATGTATTCCAGTTGGCACATGCAGTAGAGGGGCCTGAGTTTGAATCTGTAGGTATGAATGATAAGATGATTGAAACAGAATGGGCAGTTCATCAGATAAAGACCACAGCTAATTTTGCACCAAAGAATAAGATAATATCCTGGTTTGTTGGTGGATTAAACTATCAGATAGAGCATCACTTGTTTCCCCGCATCAGTCATATACATTATCCGAAGCTTAGCAAAATTGTGCAGGACCATTGTCAGCAGTTTCAATTACCTTACCACAGCTTTCCTTCTGTAAGGTTAGCTGTTGTATCACACGTGCGCACAATGAAGAAACTTGGCCAGAGAGTTTAACTTCACTTAATTTTATACACCTTAATTTTTAGTTGCATAGCTGAAATTAGCTTTTCAGATATGGCAAATGCAACAACTTTTTCTGCAACTTTGATCATCTGAAGAAAGAAAGCACCCAAAGTAGTTAAACAATAAAATCAAAGCCATTTGCTGAAGAAATGTTTACAATAGATACACACCTGGACCTGAGCATGAATGCAATGGAATGGAACCGGGATCTGCGGAAACCAGTCAGCGAGATCAATGCCCGTGAAGCGGGGCTGACCGATAAACCGGATCGAGGTAACGCAACTGTTTCACTGCCTGAGCTGCGCAAGGGTAATGTAGGCCTGGTGGTGGCGACACAAATTGCACGGTATGTTGCACCAGGCAATCCTTTGCCAGGCTGGCACTCTGCTGAGCAGGCATGGGCACAAACCCAGGGGCAATTAGCATGGTATAAAGCCATGGAAGAAGCTGGCGAAGTGGTAATGATCCAAAATAAGGAGGCACTGGAAAAACATGTGTCATTATGGTTGAATAATGAGGCAAACGAAACAAAACCCATTGGATATATCTTAAGTCTTGAAGGTGCCGACTCCATTGTTTCAATAGATTATGTAGAGAGAGCTTACACCTATGGATTAAGAGCCGTTGGTCCTGCACATTATGGTCCGGGCCGATATGCCAACGGAACTGATGCCACAGGACATTTGAACCCCACAGGAAAGGATTTGCTGAAGGAAATGGAGCGATTGAACATAATTTTAGATGCAACGCATTTGTGTGATGATGCATTTTGGGATGCCTTGGAAATATTCAAAGGACCGGTATGGGCAAGTCATAACAATTGCAGGTCATTGGTAAATCACAACCGTCAATTTAGCGATGATATGATCAAGGCACTGATTGAAAGGGGAGCTGTAATAGGTGGAGCTTTAGATGCCTGGATGATGGTTCCAGGCTGGATAAGGCAGCAATCAACACCAAAGGAAATGAATTGTTGTCTTGAAACGCTCATTGACCATTTAGACCACATTTGCCAGATAGCAGGTAATTCTTTACATATTGGATTAGGAAGCGATTTAGACGGCGCATTTGGGAAAGAACAATGTCCGTACGATTTAGAAACAATTGCAGATTTAAATAAAATTCCAGATTTGTTATCCAAAAGAGGCTACACACAAGAGGATATTGAAAATGTAATGCACGGCAACTGGCTGCGTTTTTTATACCAAGCCTGGAAGTAATAGGGATCATAATACACATCATTATCTGATCTTATACACCTCCGATCCCGCCAGTAAAAACGCTCCTGAACCATAAACTTCCCAACTTTCAGCGCTAAAGTTCTTCTGCGGATCAGCACCAATGGGCTGCACCCAACCCACACGACCTTCCGGTGAAACCAATCTATTCAGTCCTGTCCACGCTTTCCGTACTGCAGGCAAATATTTTTCTTTACTCAGTATGCCCTTATTAATGCCCCACGCTAAAGCATAACAGTAAAATCCCGAACCACTCCCTTCACCGCCGGGATATGAGGCTGGATCAAGTAAACTTGACCGCCACAATCCATCTTCCCGCTGCAGCTCAACGATCCTCTCTGCCATCTCACGATAGAGACCAACATAAAATTCCCTGTTTGAATAATTGGAAGGCAGTTCTTCCAACACCCGTACCAGGCCTCCCATCACCCAGCCATTTCCTCTTGACCAAAAGACAAGCCGGCCATTTTTTTCACGTTTACCTTCTCCTTTATCATTCACCAGGTAGCTGGCATCACGGGCAAAAAGATGCTCGTTTTTGTTGTATAGCAGATCGTATGTTTGCTTAAATAATGAATCGTTAAGGGCAAAATAGGAGGAGTCATTTATGGTAACACCTAACTTGATAAGAGTAGGTGGGCCCATAAACAAGGCATCACACCACCACCAGGTAATACCCTGTTTTTGAGCCTCCGGGCCAGGGACGCTGCGTAGTTTTTGCACCGTATCTATGGTTGGCTGGATCATTTTACGATCCTTTTTGAGCCGGTATACATCAATATAGGTTTGGCTAATAGCAATATCATCGGCATGATCATACCTGGGACCTGGTTGCCAGCCGGTTCGTTGGCCAAGAGCCATGAGTGAGTCCAGGATGGCTTTTGATTTGGTCGTTTGGTAAGCGGCTACCACGCCAGCATAAAAGGCTCCGTTTGTCCAATCGTTGGGTTGATGTTTGGGATGTTTCAGTTGCCAGTCAGTAACCTGTAGCATCCTTGCTTTGATGTTTTTACGTTTAAAAACATTATTCCCTGCGTACTGCGACTGCGCTTCGAAATGAAAAGAAATAATCAAAAGAAGCGACGCTAAAATTGAATAAAAAGATTGAAGCCTGTATTGATAATTCATTTCAGTTCTTTTATGCTATGATAGAAGTGTAAAAAAACGTAAGTTAAAACATGTTGTGATAAATAAGATAATAATGCAAAATAGGTAAGTCATATGAAGACTTACCTATTTTGAAGTGTATCTACTATTGCTCCAGTAACTTTATCAACTTGGTATTTAGTCCTTACAATATTATAGCAGCGTTGCCTCTAATGTTATTTGCATATTATATGCTTTACTTACCGGGCAGTTTGCTTTGGCCCCCGCTGCTATCAATTGAAATTGTTCATTGCTGATCCCTGGAATGTCGGCTTCCAGAAACAATTGCGATTGTGTGATCACACCATTCTCTAAATGGATAGCCGATGTAGTAGAAAGTGTTCTGGGCGTAAATCCGGCAGTGGTAAGATCCAGGCTAAGCTTCATGGTAAAACAACCTGCATGGGCTGCTGCCATTAATTCTTCTGGGTTGGTACCAGTTCCATTTTCAAAGCGTGAAATAAAAGAATATGGAGTTTGACGGAGTGTGTTGCTTTGAGTAGTAAGATGACCATTGCCTTCTTTGATGGTACTGTTCCAAACGGCTGTTGCTGTACGTTTCATTTTGTGTTGAATTAAATAATTGATTTGATAACACAAAACTACCTGCGTGAAGCAGCGGCACCAATGCACGTATATCTCTATTTATTGCACTTTTTTCCCTCTGTATTCTAAAAGCATACGGAATAGCGTTAAAGTATGAAACGAAATCTAAGAAGCGTGTTTATACTGTTTTCTGAATTCAAGCGGTGACAAGCCTGCTTGTCTGGTGAAAAGGCGTACAAAATAGGCGGGGTCGTTATACCCAAGGTCATAACCAATTTCTTTCACACTTAATCCTGTATGTGCCAACAGCCTTTTAGCCTCGAGTATGATCCTGTTTTTAATTAGGTCATTGGGTGCTGCATGCCCGTATTGTGTAATCCGTTTATGAAGCACTATAGGAGAAACAGACAGCATTTCTGCATAATCAGCTACTGCATGATGATTCTTATAGTGCAGTTCTACTAATTGACTAAACTTCCTGATAAACTCTATATCCTGTCCGGCTTCTGTTGAAGTCATACTATGTTCGACTTTCCAGATGCGCGTAGCTTTTATAATGAGTTCTTTCAATAAAATGCGCAGCATTTCCTCCATGGAGGGCTCGTCATTTTTTATTTCTTCTACTATTTCCTTCAAAATTTCCTGTACCAGCGTCGATTGTGCTTTGGATAGATGCACTACAGGAATTTCATACACATTATTATAAAGAATACCGTCGCAGGATACTTCCCTGTCGTGGATTTCCACACAATAAAAATCCCGGTTATTTTACAACATTGTTGCAAAAGTGGAAATATCCCCTATTTTTGCACTGTGAATAAAAAAGCGATCATACAAAAACAGGTAACAGCTTTCTTTCTATTGGCTGTTTTCCTTTTTATTCATGTTGCTAAAGTGTTACACTCACACGAGCGCAACACTGCTACCTACCAGGAGTGTGATGTTACAACTTTGGCTGAAAAAAGCAGTCATTGTTCCATTTGCGATTATCATTTCACAAAAGATGCTCATAACGATATTGTTGTCATAGAGCTGACACCAAACCAACAACTTCCACTTTATTGTATCTCTTATCAAAGCAGAAAAATTTCTTCTATCGGACTTAATTACGCTGATAGAGGACCGCCTGCCATAGCTTAATAATCCTTCATCCAAACGCTTCAGCGTTCTTTATTCTCCTTTTCATCCTTTATTAAATTTTATTGAGCATGCTCGAGGCAATCCGTCTCACCAAAAAATATGGTGAGCATACAGCTTTGAACAGTCTGGATCTGACTGTATCAAAGGGTGAGATCTTTTGTTTGCTGGGGCAAAATGGCGCCGGCAAAACCACCACCATCAACTTATTCCTGGGCTTCACCCAGCCTACATCTGGCCATGCTAAAGTAAACGGTGTGGATGTAACGGTAAATGATACAGCTGCTAAAAAACACCTGGCTTATATTCCTGAAGTAGTAATGCTTTATGGCAACTTAACGGGGATGGAAAACCTCGAATATTTCAGCAGGCTGGCAGGTTACAAATATGCTGCTAACGTGCTTGCCGGCTACTTGTTAAAAGCAGGTTTGCAAGAAGAGGCGCACCGCAAAATGCTAAGTACCTATTCAAAAGGTATGCGCCAGAAAGTAGGCATTGCCATAGCGCTGGCCAAGAATGCCAGTGTGATATTGATGGATGAACCCACTAGTGGCTTGGATCCTAAGGCTACAGCAGAATTCACAACTATAGTTAAAGAACTGGCTGCTGAAGGTAAATCCATCTTAATGGCCACACACGATATATTCAATGCCGTTAATGTAGGATCAAACATCGGCATCATGAAAAAAGGAGAACTGGTGCATACACTTCGTACTAGCGATATCACTGCAAATGAGTTGCAGGACTTGTATCTCGAAACAATATAATTACAATCTACACAATGACGCAAGAGACGCAATGACCTTGTGTCTCTCAAATAATTATTCCTACAATGAACATTTTTATGAGCAAAGTTTTTACAACTGCTTTTGCTGTACTATTTGCTGGCTTACTGCATGCACAAGAAACCGATAGCAGCAAAACACAGGTTTTGCAGACCATTGAAGTTACAGGACGCAAATCCCGTGATTATAAGAGTGAATATTCTTTTGCTGCGACCAAAACTGCTGAACTCAATAAAAATATCCCGCAATCCATTGCTACTGTAACCAAAGAACTCATTGCCGATAGACAGGCATTTCAATTGGCCGATGCAGTGAAAAATACGAGCGGTGTGATTCCAGCCAGCTATTATAACCAGTTTACCATTCGTGGGATCAGTCAGAACGAAGAAGGCACCATTATCAACGGCATGCGTACAAGGCAATTTTATTTCACCCAGCCACTGACTAATCACCTGGAACGTGTTGAAGTGATCAAAGGGCCTGCCAGTGCCACCCTTTCTTCTGTTGACCCTGGTGGAAGCATCAACCTTGTTACCAAAAAACCTCTGGCCGTTGAACGGAAAGAAATCAGCGTGGGCATTGGCAGCTTTAGCAAAATACGGGGTACGCTGGATTTTACCGGTCCGATGAATAAAACAAAAACACTGTTGTACCGTCTCAATGCAGGCTACCAGGAAGCCAAAAGTTTCAGAGACCTGCAATTCCAGAAAGCCATATTGCTTACTCCTTCCTTTTCTTATGTGCCCAATGATAAAACCTTATTGAATGTAGAGATGATCTATAGCAATATGAATACAAGACTGGACAGAGGGCAGGCCATCTTTGGTGCTGTGGCCGGTAAAACAAATTTAAGGAGTACACCTATCTCTTTTAATCTGGGTGCTCCCAACGATTTTTTTAAGTCAAAGGAGGTGATCTTCATGAGCAACCTGGCACATAAGCTAACCAGCAATATTACATTCAATACGGCTTACATGAAACAAACCTGGACAGAAGATCTTCAGGAGCATCGCACCACCAATGCATTTGCCATGGATGTGAACAATAAACCCATACCTACATTGGCTGCTATGCAGGCAGTGGTGCGACAACAGTTTTGGAATACAGACAACCTGAGTAGCTATTTGAATATACAAGGCAACACCGGTGCTATAACACATAAACTCCTAGTTGGCTACGACCTTATACGTACGCACAAGCACAAAGGCAGCGGACAAAATACAGCAAGAGGTTTCTTATTAACTGACGGTAAAACAAAAAATACCTATGACACAGCTTTGAGATCGCAATACCAGATGATTACCGTCAATGGCGTGCAAATGCCCAAACCTAATGTGGAGCATTTTGATCTAAAGAACCCTTCTTATACGATTAAGAACCTGAATGAATATGTCTTTGCTAAAACACCACTACCTGCTGGGTTGTATACAGTGCATGCCGTTTACGCTCAGGAACAATTGAAATGGCAAAGGCTTACCCTGCTGTTTAGCCTGCGACACGAGTGGTATAAGGACATTACTAATTATAAAGCAACGAACGCCATTGAAGTAAACCAATCTAAACTATTACCTCGTATAGGCTTAGTTTATGCAGTAAAGCCAAACATCAATGTATATGCAACTTATCTGGAGGGTTATCAACCGCAATCCAACACAACAACACTGATGCCTGTACCCGCTCCGGCTGGCAGCAATTATGATCCATTGATAAGTGATTTGAAAGAAGCTGGTGTTAAGTCAGACTGGTTGAATAACAAAATGCAATTGAACATAGCAGTGTACGAGATCAATCAAAAGAATATTTTAATGAAGATCAGTGATGATGAACTGGTAACGAGGGGTGCGGAAAGAAGCAGGGGCGTGGATGTGGATATTGCTGGTTATATCAAAAGCAACTGGCAGTTAACAGCATCCTACAGCTATATTGATGCCATTATTGTAAATGATAATGACAAGACACTGATTGGCGGAAGAAAGCAAAATACTCCTGTGAACAGCGCCAACCTATGGACTCGCTACAATTTCAATTCCACTTCTTTGTTGAAAGATGTTGGTGTTGGCCTGGGTGCGCAATACAGTGGCAATAAAGTGCCCTGGTTTACCCGTGACTTTATGCTACCAGCCTATACCTTGTTGGATGTCGCTCTTTATTATACACCAGGCAAAAGCAATGTGGAGGTAGCATTGAACGTAAACAACTTAACAAACAAAACATATTGGATCGGCGCACAAAATTATCTGCGGCTCTTTCCGGGAGCACCACGCAATATCATGTTAAGTGCCACTTATAAATTTTAAACTTAGTCTCATGCGGCTTTCCATAGTCATGTTGATTGCACGGCAGTTTTATACAACTGCATTCAGAAATAAAGCAGTACTGTGGCTCACCATCATCATTGGGCTGATGTTGCTCATGGCCACTTTTATTGGTTGGAATCTTTACCGCCATCAGCAGCAATTGCGTACACAATACCAGCAAGAGGTGCGGCAGCAATGGGTAAACAATCCTGACAAGCATCCGCACCGCATGGCGCATTATGGTTATTTTGCTTTCCGTCCCAAACATCCCTTGAGCTTTTTTGATTTTGGTATGGAAAGTTTTACCGGCGTTTCAATTTTTTTAGAAGCACACAAACAAAACACGGTTAATTTTTCAGAAGCTGGTTTTTCAACTGGTATACTGCGTTTCGGTGAAATAAGCATAGCTATGATATTGCAATTGCTGGTGCCGCTGTTGGTGTGTTTTTTGGGCTTCAATGCCATATCTGCATTAAAAGAAAACGGCACTTTGAAAGTTATCTTGTGCCAGGGTGTAAGCTGGCAGGAGCTGATCATGGGCAATACATTAGGCATCACTGGCGTGGCCTTGGTGTTGTATGCACCTGTAATGTTGTTAACCATTTTATTCTGGGCGGTTCTGAGTGGCTTTCATATTACAGCAGATGATAGTATTCGGTTAATTGCATTACTGGCTTCTTACTTTGTATATTTCATCATCTGGGCATTGATTGCTGTACTGGTCTCAGCTTTTAGCAAAACATCCAAAGGCTCTTTAACGACCTTGATAGGTATCTGGCTCGCATCGATGATTGTGTTGCCAAGAGCTACTCAGGTATTGGGGGCACAGCAATTTCCGGCACCATCAAAGGTTGCTTTTGAGATGGCTATTGAAGAAGACTTGGGCAAAGAGGGCGACAGCCATAATCCCGATGATCCGCATTATAAAGCAATTAAGGATTCCTTGTTGAAAACCTATAAGATAAATAGTGTACAGCAGTTGCCGTTCAATTACAGTGGCTTCTTAATGGCGGAGGGAGAGAAGATCAGTGCGGGTATTTACAACCGTCATCAGCGCCAGTTAATGAGCACTTACGAAAAACAAAACAGCTTTAACCGCTATACTGCCTCCATCAATCCTTATATCGCCATCAGGAATTTTTCCATGGCATTGACTGGCTCTGATTTTGCCTCTTATATAGATTTCCAGGAACAAACGGAAAAATATAGGTATGGTCTGGCGCAGCGTATGAACAGATTACAAATGCAATACATCAGCAATGCCAAACAGAGTGACCATGATAAGCCTTATAGCATCAATCGCAAGCATTGGCAGGAAATGCCTGATTTTAAATACCAGTTCAGGAAGAGGGATTTTGTTTTTCGCAATGAGCAGCTATCCATTGCGGCTTTATTATTCTGGCTGGTACTACCCTTGGTCTTATTATTTACTATTAACAAAAAATTCAAAGCGATATAAATTGTATGTACGCATTAGCCTTTAAAAAATTTATACGCAGCAGGGCTACAATTGTTGGCCTGATATGCATATTGCTGACAGGATTTGCGAGCCTGCTTATCGGAAAGCGTTTTTTGCAGCAGCAACAGGAAGCTATTGGGTTAACTGCCCAGCATCAGCAACAACATATTGAAAAACATGTCCAGTATTTTAATAGCGATATGGGCTTGTTGCTTTATTACATACGCTTTTCATTGATCAACCAACCCGGCCGGCTGGCAGGTATCTCTATTGGCCAGCGGGATGTGAACCCTTCCATCCTGCGTGTCTCCATCCGCAACCTGGAAAGTCAGAAATACGATACAGATCTGAACAATCCTTCCAATCTCTTGTTAGGAAATCTGGATTTAGGTTTTGTCATGATCTATTTATTTCCACTATTAATTATAGCCTTTACTTATAATCTTTTATCGGAAGAAAAAGAAGGCGGTACCTGGAACATAATACGGTTGCATTCCGTCGCTCCCATAATGGTTTTAAGGCAGAAAATGTTGATGCGGATAAGTGTCGTATTTTCTACTGCTCTCTTACTTTTAGTGCTGGCAGTCATCATACTATCCATTCCTTTAAACGTTTTACTTCTGGCAGTAGTGACATTGTTCGCTCTTTATCTGTTGTTTTGGTTTGGGTTAAGTTATTGGGTGATTTCATGGAAAAAGAGTTCTTCATTCAATGCCGTAAGCTTGTTAGCTTCATGGGTGCTGCTTACTATACTTTCTCCGGCGCTGGTAAACAGTTATATCAGCCATACATATCCTGTACCGGAAGCTTTACAAACTGCCATGAAGCAACGCCAGGGTTTTCATGAAAAATGGGACATGGATAAGAAGGTGACTATGGATAAGTTTTATGCACATTATCCGCAATACGAAAAATACCCTTTGCCAGACAAGCAGTTCAGTTGGTTGTGGTACTATGCCATGCAGCAAATGGGTGATGATGAATCGGCAAAGGAATCCCAGGCATTGAAAGAAAAGCTGTGGAGAAGAGAAGAAGCAAGCAACAGGGTAGCAATGGTCTTACCTGTATTGCACACCCAATTATCATTAAACAATTTGGCTGCTACAGGCTTACAAAACCACCTGCAGTTTTTAGACAGCACAAAATCTTTTCATGAAAAGCTTCGCCTTTGTTTTTATGAAAAGATCTTCGAAAACCAGCCAGTGAATAGTGTTAACTGGAAGAACATCAGGCCAGAATATTTTTCAGCTCAACAGAATATAAGATGGGGAGCCTTGCTCTTACCCTTATTGCTGATTAATGCCGCATTATTTGGGCTGGCACGCTGTAATTTCTACGAATCTCCTAAAGTAAATACAAACGCTGTCCGGTAAGTGGTACATGTACAAGTAAATAAATTAATTGTAAATACAGTTTCCTTTATTCTTAAGGTGAATTACTTCAATGATTTTATTGGTAGTAGATCTGTCCAATGCCAGCTTTTTACCAATATATTCCAATAGATCTTCTTCCTCTCCGGTTAAATAGCCTTTTACAAATAAGACTTCCGTAACAATACAGAATAGGGTAGGTGCATGCTCACGATTGACCAATTTAGCTGCTCGCTCAATGATTTCTTTGGGCTTCAGCTCATTTTTTACTTCCCTGATTTCGTAGAAGTAATCGAGAACTTCATGTCCCCTGAACAACTCTTTAGAAGTGATGAGCTTGCAAAATGCAGCCCTTCCTTCCTCTGTAATATCTCCATGGATACAAGCGGCCGTATATGCAATAGCAAACCAGGCTGATTGTTCATTGGTGGGTGTGTAATCGTAAGGAACAGGAAGAGTTGAATTATTTGAAGATTGATTGTAAAAACCTTTCATAGACAAACAGTTTTAATGTTTAGTAATATGTGTATTGTTAACTATTACAATACTGCTTTGTGCTACTTCCGAATCCCTAATAAAGATAATAAAAATGATTTATATTAGATCAAAACATTTACGATGTTTCTCCACTTATCACTCCATTATGATACTCATCAATTATCACTCAATTCCCATCCCTCATTCAATTGATTTTGATCAATGCTTTTTCTTGTCTTAACTCAATGGAGCAGGGCTGCTCGCCATAGTAGTTTTGTCAAACAAATTTCAAAACAATTAAAAATTACAACTATGGCAATTAAATGGAAAATTGATACCGCACACTCTGAAATTCAGTTTAAAGTAAAACACTTGATGATTACAACTGTAACAGGTTACTTTAAATACACAAAGGGATACGCACCTGAAATCACCTGATTTCTTCAATGCAGATGAGCATAGCCAATTGCGTTTTGTGGGTACTCAATATGAGGCTGATGGCGATGAGGCAAAACTGTATGGTGAACTGACCATCAGAGGCGTAACCAGACCCATAATCCTCAATGTTGAATTTGGCGGTATAGTGGTGGATCCCTATGGACAAACCAAAGCAGGTTTTACTGTAAATGGTAAGATCAGCCGTAAAGAATTTGGCTTAACTTGGAATGCAGTAACAGAAGCTGGTAGTGTAGTAGTGGGAGATGAGATTAAGATTCATGCAGAGGTTCAGTTGGTGAAACAGGCAGAATTGGTAAACGCTTAATTTAAATTTATGAACAACAGAATATTAGGATTGCATCATATCACAGCCATTGCTGGTGAAGCACAGCGCAACTACAATTTCTATACACAGGTGCTCGGACTCAGGCTGGTAAAGAAAACCGTCAACTTCGACGACCCGGGCACCTATCACTTTTACTTCGGCGATGAAGTAGGTACCCCCGGTTCTATCCTAACCTTCTTTCCCTGGGAAGGAGTGCAAAGAGGAAGTAACGGCATCGGCATGGCTACCGAGGTTAGCTATTCTGTGCCCGCAGGGAGCCTTGAGTTTTGGGCATCCCGTTTTAAAGAACACAAAGTGGTGCACCAGCCGGTGAATGAGCGATTTGGAGAACAGTTCATTCAATTTGAAGATCGTGATGGTTTGTTGTTGAACCTGATTGTTCCCAATATAGAAGATGGCAGAAAACCATGGACAACTAATGAAGTGAACGAGTCCGTTGCTACCAAAGGATTTCATAGCATTGTACTAACGGTCAGGAACAGTACACCTACCGCAAAAATCCTTACTGATATTTTTGGCTATAAGTCAGACAAACAGGAAGGTAATCGCTATCGCTTTAGCACCGATGCTATCGATACTGCAAACATTGTCGACCTTGTGGAAGAACCAGACGGTCAGCGGGGCATCACAGCAGGAGGTACCAATCACCATGTAGCCTTCAGGGTAAAAGATGATAACATTCTTATGGAGTTCCGTGAAAAAGTAAGAAGTGCAGGTTTTAACATTACCGAGAAAATAGACCGAAACTACTTTTACTCGCTTTACTTCCGTGAACCTGGTGGTGTGTTGTTTGAAATAGCTTCTGATAATCCAGGTTTTGCCACAGATGAATCGGTAAGCGAACTCGGTACACATCTCATGTTGCCTCCTCAATATGAAGGAAGCCGCAAAAAAATCGAAGAAGTGCTGCCTGTATTGCACCAATAATAAAAAATAACATATGGATGAGGTTAAAATCAATCTGAACGATAAAGGAGATGGTGCTTTTTATATCATGGATGGATCAGAGTTGATGGGAGAGATGGTAGTGAATATTTCGGGTAATGATCTTACTGTTTATCATACAGAAGTATCCTCAAAAGCCGAAGGCAAAGGCCTGGCTAAAAAGCTTATGGCGACAATGGTAGATCATGCCCGGAATAATAACCTGAAAGTGATTCCGCTTTGTCCTTACGTCCATGCACAATTTAAAAGGCTTCCAAATGAATACGCTGATGTAATTTCACCTAATTATGGAAAATACACAGAAAGAAACAGGACGGATTGAAGCATTCAGTGATGGCGTTTTTGCCATAGCCATTACACTACTCGCATTGGAATTACCATTCCCACATATCGAGCATATAAAAGATAATGCAACACTAACCAAAGCCTTCCTGAATAATTGGACTGCTTATCTGGCGTTTGTACTTTCCTTCTTCAGTATTCTCATTATGTGGATCAACCACCATGTGATTTTTAATCATATCCATAGAACAAGCAATGGGATCATGTTTGCAAACGGTTTTATGTTACTGTTGGTTGCAGCAGTTCCTTATCCCACATCATTGATAGCAGAGTATTTCAATACCCCTGCTGAAAACAGTGCGGTTGCAGTTTATGCGGGCTTGTTCATTATAATTAACATAGCATACAATTGGCTTTGGTATGAAGCCAGTAAGAAAAAACAGTATTTAAAACACGATGTGAGTCCAAATACAATTAAGTCCTTGAAAAGGATCTACTTGTCTGGTTTTCCTGCATACGTTTTATCCTTTATAGTGGCATTTTTTAGTGCCACCCTTTCTTTGGCTTTATGTATGTTATTATGGATTTATTGGGCAGTAGCCACTAGAAAGTACAATCATTAATAACCTGGCTTATGCATTACCTCTTTTTCCCACACTTATCTCAACTCACTTGGCTTATAACCAAACCTTTTCTTGAATTCAGCCGAGAAAATTGCTCAGTGGAAAGGAGAAGACAGGGCTTTATATAAATATTTTAAGTAAGCACTCCACCTTCCTTCTTCATGCTCTGTCTTATAGTTTCCCTGTGCATGGTTCCCCAGTCTCTCAAGGCGTTTAATACGCCCTCAAGTGTCATGCTGTATTCCGTCAACTCATATTCAACTACAACAGGAGTTCCGGTATACACATTTCTCCTGACAAAGCCATTGAGCTCCAGATCCTTTAATTCAGCGGAAAGCACTTTTGCGGAAATGCCCTGAATTAAACGTTGCAGCTCATTAAAACGTTTATTTCCGTCTATTAAAGCCACGATGATCCTAAGTTTCCATTTGCCGCCAATGGCATAAAGTGCATCCCCTATAGCAGAGAGTTGAGCCATGCATTGTTGATGCGACCCAGGTTGATTGTGCCCGTTTTTCATGCTGTTTTGTTTGTCGCTTACCAAAAGGTTAGTACTTTCCTTTTGTATACTAGTAACATTATGAAAGTAAAGATAGGTAGTTTTGCTTGATTAAAAATCGATTTTATGGCAATCAATAGAAGATTGATCAACATAAATACACCACAGGGACAACCTGGTTTTTTAGGAGCAGGTCATATCGCCCGTCCGGTGATTATGGGTAATTTTTCCCAAACCGATCCTTTCATTATACTCATGGATGATATGTTGGACAAGAAAGATGAAGAGCCGGTTGGCGGTCCGCATCCCCACGCCGGGTTTGAAACTGTCACTTTAATACTTGAGGGAGAACTGGGAGATGCTGTACACAAAATGAAGGCAGGTGATTTTCAAATGATGACTGCTGGCAGTGGTATCATTCATACGGAAACCATCGACAAGAAAACCAAAATGCGGATTTTTCAATTATGGCTGAATCTTCCCAAAAAAGACCGGTGGGCAAAACCACGTGTGCAAGATCTGCCAGCAGAGCATGTGCCCAAAAAATCTGAAAATGGAGTGGATATAAGATTGTACAGTGGTTCTTTGGCAGGACTCACTTCTCCTATCCAAAACTTTATTCCGCTAATTATAGCAGATATTGAAATCAAACCAGGTATAACAACCCTACACCAAATTCCTGCAAACTTCAACGCCTTCTTATATGTGATAAAAGGAAGCGTAAAAGTGGGAGAAGAAGGGAAAGTTCTAAATCATGACCAAATTGGTTGGTTAGACTTATTTGCTGATGAAACCTCAAGTGAATTGAAATTAACAGCCGGAGAGGAAGGCGTTCGCTTTGTGTTGTATGCAGCAAAACCCCAGGGCGAAAACATAGTATCGCATGGGCCGTTCATTGCCGATAGCTCAGAAGATATTAAACGCTTATACCAGGAATATCATCAGGGAAAGATGCGACATATTTCCTCTATTCCAGAAACACAGCATATGACGTGGTAAGTCTAATAAGTAGAAATCAAAAAATGATAAGTATAGAATGGAAGTTATAGAAAAGTTGCCGGCCAGGGTAAGAAGCATCAAACCGTTAACCACCCAGTATTTAACCTTCAATGAGATCCTGAAATGTTTTGGTAAAAAGGATGATCCCTTTTATGTAATAGATTCCTCTGAAGTAGACATCTGTCCACCAATACTGCGGCCCTTTAAAACAGATGATATATCCATGTTATTGGTGGACAATGGTGAACTCACCATAAAGCATGACCTTACAACCTATACGCTCTCCAAGGGTACACTTTTATTAAAGTCTCCAAATGTCATTCTGCGAATACAGAGCTTAAGCAAGGATTGCCATTTTAAGATATTTGGTTTTACGCAGCAATACCTCAGCACAGCCGGACTTCCGGTAAAACATATGGAGGGTTTGGGAATAATTGCGTCCCACTATCCTGTGTTATACCTTGATACAACAAGTACCCCAGGTATTGTTGCCTTACTCTCATTGTTCCAGCATAAAGGAAGCCTAAGCGAAAAACCGCCATTATATGATGAATCACTTCGGCATGCATTCAGTCTTTTAGTTCTGGAAATAGCCTCTATATTCAGCAGTAAGAAAATCGACATGCCTTCCAGTGTCACTCGTAAAGAACATCTGACATTCCAGTTCTTAAAATTATTGCATGGACACATCAAAGAACATAGAAGCGTAAACTTCTATGCGGATATTTTATATGTCACTCCTAAATATCTTTCAAAGTGTGTGAAAGAGGTCACTGGGAAAACCTGCGGAGAAATCATTGATGAAATGGTAGTGACAGAAGCTAAAGTGTTGCTTGATGACCATACACTAACCATTGGCCAGGTAGCGGATGAACTTCATTTTAGCGATCAATTCTTTTTCAGCAAATACTTTAAAAAACATACCGGAACTTCTCCTTTACATTACAGGACTGCAGTGTAAAAAACCGATAGCTATGGATTATATAAATGAGCGGCAACATTGTATGATGTTGACCGCTTTTTTATTGTTGATGCCGCACTTAACAATATATGAAAAGCGACTTTTAGACATGAAATGAAGAAATACAAGCATTCTTTAAGGAGCATTCTCATCTCAACTTTGTGTTATCAAACAAACGGACCAAAGCAAATGAAAACGAATGAATCTAGACAATTAAAAAAACTTTATCTCAATTTAATTAAAAAGTAATGAAAAAAATCTTTTTGGCTGCCTTAGCAATTGCAGTCCTCTCAATGAGTAATTATGTTAATGCCCAACAGGGACTGTCATTAAGTGTAAAAGCCACTCCTCAATTTAGTTTTCTGCAAAATAAAGACGACAATGACAACAGCAGCCTGGAACAAAAAGCCACATTTAATACCAACTTTGGCATCGGTGCTGTCTACAATTTTACTCCTAAAGTTGGTGTTGGTTTAGATGTATTGTATTCCTTACAGGGACAACGCTATAAAACAGGAAATACTGAAACCTACCAGAAAGTAAACTATGTTAAAATTCCTGTTTACTTCGCCTATAATACGGATGTTTCGAAGCCAGTTTCCTTTATAGGTAAAGTTGGTCCTCAGTTAAGCATACTAACAGATTCCAAGCTTACAGATGATGACGGCAATGACATCAAATCTGATACAAAAGACCGCTATGAGAGCGTCGCCTTTGGTGGCATGGCAGCGGCTGGCGTACAATTCAAACTGGATAAGAACCTGTTTTTAACTACAATGGCTCGTTTTGATCATGATTTTACCAATGCAGAGGACGACAGTTATGCCTCCTATCCGGCTGGAAGAGCCAATACCTACAATATGACCACCGGACTGGAAGTAGGATTGAAATATATGTTGCCATAAGAAAGTAGGGGATACAGTTTTCATGAAGTGGTTTTGGTTCGGTACTTGCTATTGATTGAGCAATGTACAATGTAAGGGGAGTATTGACTCCCCTTTTTCTATCAATCCACCGATTGCTTCCATTTTAAATGTATATAAAACATATATTTGTTAGATACCTCATCAATAATAAAACTGCAAGCATCACATGGCAATAAAAAACAACCGCAAGCTCCAATTCATGCTTGTTTCAATGTTTTGCCTGTATTTGCTTACGTTTTATACAGCTATATGCCATGCACAGAATATAACAAATGGCCTGGTTGGTTATTATACTTTTTGTGATTGCACGGCAAAAGACCAAAGCGGTAATAACCGGCATGGTATCATTACTGGTTCGCCCAGATGCGTACCAGGCATGAAAGACTATGGCTTGCTGCTCAATCAGTCGCCCGGCCAGAATAATTGCGGTCAGCGTGGTGGTGAATACATTCAATTGCCACAACTGGGTCCCATATGGGCAGAGGGATTTACTGTATGTGCCTGGGTAAAGTATGATGAAATAAAGAATTTCGAACGTATTATTGACTTTTCAAATGGTACCGGCGATGCTGGCGGTATGTCTATCTGGTTTGGACGGGAAGGTAACAGTAACAATTTAACTCTGGAAAGCTGGATAAATGGTAATGGGAGCCAGGCCCGCAACACGGGAAGACTCGTTGCATATAATTCGATTTCCAATGGCAGCATAGAATATTACTGCGCTACCATCAGCTCAGATACCATGCGCATTTATGTAAACGGTGCCTTGGTAGCCGAAAAAAAGGGAAATCCCATTGCCAATGTAACCAGGAACAACAACTATATTGGCAAATCGGCCTGGTGTGCTAATGATCCAGACTTTAAGGGATTCATGGATGAAGTAAGGATCTATAACCGGGCGCTGAGTCTCCAGGAAATACAAAGCCTGTACAAGGTTACCAATATTAAAGACTTTGCTGTTCAAAGAGTTTGCAGTACTACGCAGACCAGCTTCCAGGTTGAAAATGCTTTCAATATTGATTCAGTAAAATGGGAATTTGGCGATCCGGCAGGTGGTAATTCGAATAGTGCAACCGGATTATCAGCCACACACACCTTTACTAAGTATGGAAATTATAATGTACGCTTGATCGTTTATAAGCCTTGTTTAAATGATACAGTAACAAAGCTGGTAAGAATTGAGGAAGAAATAAGCAGTTTCCTGGGTAACGATTTTGAAATATGCCCGGGAAAACCAAGCGTACTGAAAAGGAAGGCAGATGGCGCTACCTATCTCTGGCAAAACGGATCAACCCAGGATAGTTTTGTGGTGACGCAGCCCGGTACATATTGGCTTCAGTACAACCTTTATAATTGTGCCTACAGAGATTCTGTAGATGTAAGTTCTGCAAGGCGATTTTTTACTCTGTCTACAACCCTCTGCGAAGGGCAAAGTTATGCTGGGCATGCTGCCAGCGGTACTTACATAGATACATTTGCACTTCCTAATGGTTGCGATAGTATACGCACACTGCATCTCACCGTGAAACCAAAGATCGTTGCTACGACCAACGTTGCCATCTGTCCGGGTCAAAGCTATACCTTACCTTGGGGTCCGGTAATCACAACATCTGGTATATACAGAGATACCATCCGGTATATCACCGGTTGCGACAGCCTGATCAAAGAAGTAAGGCTGAAGATCATTACGTTGGCTCATGACGAAATAGATGCAGCCATCTGTGCTAATCAGTGGTATACATTACCATGGGGAAGAAAGGTAAACCAGGCAGGCCTCTACAAGGATACTTTAAGGAGTAATGCCGGCTGTGATAGTTTGATCAGGTCAGTAAATCTGGTAATAAAACCAATCCCTGTAACTTCTGTTTCCAAATCGAATGACATTGATTGCATGCTCGGAACAACCAGGCTTCTGGCATCCGGCGGAACAAAATACAAATGGTCACCCGGCGCTTCCCTGAGCAATGCATCCATTAATCAGCCTATCGCAAGCCCTGAAGCCGCTACCACTTATCATGTAAATGTAACAGCCGCAAACGGCTGCTCCGCAGAAGACAGTATACGGGTAAATGTTGCTATTAACAATGCAGATAATGGGCTCTTAATACCTTCAGCCTTTACCCCGGGCAATGATGGAAAAAACGATTGTTTTGGCGTCCGCTTCTGGGGTGCCACCCAGAACTTTTCCATGTCCATTTTCAATCGTTGGGGCGAACGTGTTTTTTACACTGCCGACAACCACCAATGCTGGAATGGTAAGATCAATGGAAAAGAAGCGCCAGCCGGCGTTTACATCTACTTTATTTCGGCCAAAACCATCTGTGGCCAAGTCACTAAAAAAGGTACATTCATCTTACTTCGTTAAAGCCATCCCGCCAATTTCCAATGACATGTGAGGTCAATGTCCTCAATCATCTGCCTATAACCACGCCCGATTGGTCCTGTAGCACTTGTGTTCCGCTGTACAACCAGTCAAGTATTGCTATTTAATCTTCGCTTTTTAATGGAAACCAAAACATTTATTAGGTAAAAAAAAAGTTGGAACCCTGTAACAAATGTTCACCATATGCGTCTAATAACGCATAGACATTTAAAAAACAACGCGAATTAATTGATAATCAAAATATAAGCCCAATTATTCATCAAACATGAAACATTTACTACCTCTTACCAATTTATATATGAGAATAACTGCTATTTTCACAATTCTGCTATTAATGACTGCTAACACATTAATAGCGCAATCTATAAATAAGATTACCGGCAGGGTGCAGGAATCTGCAAATAAAGGATTAGTTGGCGTAACCGTTTCCCTGTTAAAAGCAAAAGACTCTTCTTTGGCAAAAGCCGCGGTTTCAGATAATAATGGTTATTATGAGTTTGAAAAGATAAATGAGGACCAATACCTGATTTCTTTTACCTCAGTTGGTTTTGAGAAAAAAACAACTGAGGTTTTCAACCTGGCCACTAATGCAACCATTACAATACCAGCAGTAACACTGCTTCCGGCTGCAAAAGGATTAACTGAAGTAACGGTTCAGGCCAGAAGACCATTAGTGGAGAATAAGATCGACAAAATGGTGGTGAATGTTGATGTCTCACCAACCAACGCTGGATCTAATGCCTTGGAAGTCTTAGAAAAATCACCTGGTGTAAGTGTAGATCGTGATGGTAATATCAGCATCAAAGGCAAACAGGGGGTTATTGTATTAATAGATGGGAAGCAAACATATCTGAGTGGTCAGGATCTGGCAAACCTATTGCGTAATATGCCGGCCAACCAACTCGACCAGATTGAGATCATGACACAGCCTTCAGCCAAATATGATGCTTCTGGTAATTCCGGAATCCTCAATTTAAGAACAAAGAAAAGCTTAGCAAAAGGCTTCAATGGTACTATTAATCTCTCTTATGTTCAAGGCCGTTATCCTAAGTCGCCCAACAGCTTCAACTTTAATTATAGAACTGCAAAGATCAACCTGTTTACCAACCTTAACTATTCTTATTGGTCAGGCTTCAATGATCAGCACCTTACAAGAAAGTTTCGCACGAATGGCAGCTTAGCATCTGTTTTTGATCAACAGGCCGATCAAAAAAACGATGGACATAACTATAATGCACGAGTTGGGTTGGATTATACCGTTGACAAAAGAACAACGATTGGAGTTTTAATCAGTGGTACCTATAATCCTGGTAAATGGCAAAACGATGGTAGGACTGATATATACAATGGTAATGGTTTGTTGGATTCCTTTAATTTGGTGAAAGCCAACAATAGTGGTAAAAGGCAAAATTTTGGTACAAATATCAATTTCAAAAGAATATTAAATGCCAATGGGCGGGAACTTACAGTCGACCTGGATCAAATCATTTACGATAACAAGACTTACCAGAACTCAAACAACTATAACTATTTACCTGATGATACCTATTCAAGTGATCCCTACCTGTTAAAAGCTAATTTGCCTTCTTACATTACTATATACAGTGGAAAAGCAGATTATGTGCATCCTTTGGCTAAAGATTCAAAGTTTGAAGCTGGTGTTAAAAGTAGTTACGTAACCATCGACAACGATGCCCAATATTCATTATTTAACCACACTGAAGGTAAATGGGTAGTGGATAATACCAGAAGCAATCGTTTTAAGTATGAAGAAAATATAAATGCAGCGTATGTAAACTACAGCAGGCAATTAAAGAAGTGGGGTGTACAGACCGGATTGCGTATGGAAAATACCATTTCAAAAGGAAACCAGTTGGGCAATGCTGTTCAGAAGGATTCTTCATTTAGGAAAAGCTATACACAGCTATTCCCTACAGCCTACATTAGTTACGAACTTAACGAACACAACCAGTTTGGCTTGTCATATGGCCGCCGTATTGAAAGGCCAAATTACCAGGATTTAAACCCTTTCCTTTACTTCCTGGACCAGTACACGTTCATGCGCGGTAATCCAAATCTGAAACCTCAGTTTACACATAACATCGAACTAAGCCATAGCTACCGTAAAGTCCTGAATACAACTCTTAGTTATACATCTACTGCAGATATTATTAATGACATCTTGAAGCAGAACGATGAGGCCAAAGTTACTTATCAAATTAAGGAGAATATAGCCAAGAGGCAAACCTTGGGTGTATCAGTAAGCTATAATGCTTCCATAAAGAAATGGTGGACAACCAGTGTCTTTGTTAATGTAAATAACAGTCATTATGAAGGTATCGTCAATAACAGGCAATTGGATGTAAGTCTGGCCTCATTTTCAGCTAACGCCAGCCAGCAATTCCGGTTTGCAAAAACATGGAGCGCAGAAGTGAACGGTTTTTATCGTTCCAGCGCCCAGTACACAGGTATGTATTTGTTTCGTCCTATGGGTGTGGTTTCTTTCGGTTTTGGTAAACAAATTATGAAAGACAAAGCATCCATAAAGTTGAATATTTATGATCCTTTCTATCTCCAGAACGCCAAAGTGATCATCAAGTATGATAATATTGATACGGAAGTAATGAACAGGTGGGATAACCGGCGCGTTGGCATCAATTTTACTTACCGCTTTAGTAAAGGCCAGAATACCCAATCCCAGCATAGAAGAAGCAACAGTGCACAGGAAGAGCAAAATAGGGTAGGGGGCGGCAATGGTTAATAACCAGCAAAGGCAGGCATGTTTCAATAAAAAGGCTGCTCCAAACTTGTGAAGCAGCCTTTAAAAATTTAGCTCTATAAACTTACTTTATAACTCTTCACCATGCTGGCTTATATCCAGACCAATTTCTTCTTCAGCAGGTTGTACACGCAATGGGCTTATTGCATTAGTAACAACGAGTAGAATATAAGATCCTACAAAAGCAAATACAGATACTGCAACAAGCGCCATCAAATGAATGAGGAACAATTTAGTTTCACCATAATACAAACCATTACCTGTAGTATTGGCTGCGTTTACGCTTTGAGTGGCAAATATTCCGGTCAGGAGCATACCTACCATACCGCCAACACCATGACAGGGGAATACATCCAATGTATCATCGATCTTTGTACGGGTGCGCCATAGTACAACCAGGCTACTTACCGTAGCAGCTACAATACCGATAACAATAGAGTGAGGTACTGTGACAAAGCCGGCAGCAGGCGTAATTGCCACCAGGCCTACTACTGCACCGATACATGCTCCCATAGCGGATGGTTTTCTGCCTCTGAACATATCAAAAAATATCCAGGCCATGGCTGCAGCGGCAGATGCGGTGGTAGTGGTTGCCAAAGCTGTTGATGCCAAAGGTCCTGCACCAACTGCTGAACCGGCATTAAATCCAAACCAGCCAAACCAAAGCAACCCGGTTCCTAAGATTACATAACTGATTCGGGCAGGTGTATGATCGGTTTCATTTCTTTTTTTGAGGAATAGAGCAGAAGCAAGGGCAGCCCAACCGGCAGACATATGTACTACTGTACCTCCTGCAAAGTCAAGAACACCTTGTTGAAACAGGATCCCATCCGGATGCCAGGTCGCGTGCGCCAATGGGGCATAAATGAATACCATGAACAGGCAAATGAAAATGAGGTAAGAATTAAATCTAATACGCTCTGCAAAAGCACCTGTAATAAGAGCTGGTGTAATCACCGCAAACTTTAATTGGAACATGGCAAATAGTACCAATGGAATTGTTGGTGCCAATGACCAAACTGCATTACCAACCATTCCTTTCATCATGAAGAAAGTGGCAGGGTTTCCAATGATGCCACCGATATCGTCCCCAAAAGCAAGACTAAAACCGAAAATGGCCCACAATACAGTAATAACGCCCATACACACTAGGCTTTGCAGCATGGTTGAGAGCACATTTTTCTTTCGCACCATACCGCCATAGAAATAGGCTAAGCCTGGTGTCATTAACAAAACAAGAGCGGTGGCTACAAGCATCCAGGCCGTATCACCTGTATCAATCTTATTCTCTGTAACATTAACAGAGTGGAAGGAGGGAAATAGTAAACCCAGGATCACTGCAACAATTGCTAACAAAAAAGGGAGTTTTCTTTTCATTTTTGCTGTTTTTGGTGTAGATAATGGTGGAAATAGTTGGTTTTATTGATTTACGTCCACCTAAATTACTACTTAATAAGAAAAATATAAACATATAATAATGCATAATGTGTTGGCGGGTATATAAGTGCTGCTTAAAGCCAGTTATTGAACCTGTGGCAATATTCTTGCAGATAAAAATTAACTTTTAAACGCTAATATTATGGCAGAGAAAAGAACAAAGGAAAACAATAGATCCAGAGGTGGTTTAAATGATGGTAATCCTAATACTGACCGTACACCTATCCAACCGCGCACTGAAACCAACCTGGTGGGTGGACTAGCCCAGCATAATTATGATGATGTGAAAGAGGGTAGGGCTCCTGACAAGAAAAATAATAATGATGAAAGAAGCAGTGGCCGATAACCAAAACACAATTGTTCCAAAAGAAAAGCCCGGAACTTCCGGGCTTTTCTTTTGGCTAAACTATCTGCTTTACTTCTTCAAATTCCCTTTTTGTGTGCAGTTTCCGAACCTTATAAGTTTTCTTGCTTTGCGATTCATAATAGGTTCTTACTGCAATTTCTGATAGGATGCCTATAGTGATCATCTGTATTCCCCCCAGGAGAAAGATCAGACCGAGAATTAGCAGCGGTTTTCCCCAGATATTATGTCCAAGGATCTTTAAAGCCAGGAGATAGAGGTTGATCAAAATACCCAGCCCTAAAGAAACAAAGCCTATTGTGCCAAAAAGGTGCATAGGTTTTTGCATATAGCGGCGGAAAAAGACCATTAAGATAAGGTCGGACAAAACTTTAAATGTGCGGTTAATGCCGTACTTGCTGGTGCCGAACTTGCGGGGATGGTGCTTTACATCAACCTGGGTGATTTTCGCCCCCTGTAGTTTGGCCAAAACAGGTATAAAGCGGTGCAATTCGCCATACAGACCTAAATCTTCAGCTATTTCCCTTCGGAAAACTTTCAAGGTACAGCCATAATCTCTTATATAAACGCCCGTCATCCGGCGAATAAGGGCATTGGCGATCTTACTGGGAATTTTGCGTAATACCATTCCATCTTTCCTGTTTTTGCGGTTACCAGCTACAACATCCCAGTCTTCCCTTTTCATCAAGTCAAGCATGAAAGGTATATCCGATGGATCGTTTTGGAGGTCTCCGTCCAGCATGGCTATGAATTCGCCACGGGCGTAGTCGATGCCTGCCGACATGGCCGTGCTCTGGCCGTAATTTTTTCTCAATTCTACCAAAACTGTACGCTCGTCAGCGTTTTCCATAATACGCTTTCTTGTATTGTCGGTAGAGCCATCATCCACTAGAATAATTTCGTAATTAAAGTCTTTTAAAGCAGAACGAACAGCTTCCAGTAATGGTTTTACATTGTCTTCCTCGTTCATCACCGGAATCACAAGAGATAACTCGATCATATATGATATAAAAGTTCAAAGGTAGGAGGAACCGGGGATTAGTGGGAAACAAAAAAGGCTGCGGGTGGGAAAACCGGCGCAGCCCTTTTGCTTTTTACCTATGGAACTATTTCTTAAAAACGATAACCAAGGGATATACCCCAACCGGTATTACGCCAATTGGTTTTATCGTTTGATACATTAGAAATTTCTGGATTGATATCTACCAGCCCTAACTGTGCATTTAACTGGAAGGACAACTTATTGGCAAACTCGTAACCTGCCAGGAAGTTAGCCCCGGCATCTATCCGCTTGAACTTGTGAATTTCGGAAGCTGATCGTGAATCTGTAAACTCAACATCCATTTCATTATTTCCATTTTCTACCTTGCCGCCAATACCAAAGCCTACGTAAGGGCCAAAGCCTAATACCATGTTGCCTGTACCTAAAACCGGTTTATAGATCAGGTTTACAGGAATGTCAATATAAGAAAGCTTGATCTTGTTATCAGAATCTTCAAGTTTTGCACCTTTCTGAGTATACAAAACGCCTGGCTGGATGTATGTACCTGTACCCACCGGGATCTCCGCATTAACGCCGGCGTGAAAGCCTGTCAGCAGATCATTCTGCAACTTATCGTCACTGGCATCTTTTCCATTGATGTTCTGGAAATTAACACCCGCCCGCAGACCAAAAGTGGTTTTATTAGCGGTAACGGTCATTTCCTGGGCAAAGATTGTAAAGCTGCACAAAGTTGCGGCTGCCAGCATAAGAATTTTTCTATTCATAGTCTTCTGTTTGATTAAAGTTTTAAAATTTAAACGCCTTGTAATGACTGGTTTACTTTAGTAATAAGCAAAGCCATCCCTGTATCGGAATCCCGATAAGCAAAAGAGTAGTAAACTAATTAGCTTTAAATTATTGTCCTGCTTCTTTTTTTGCCTCGTTGATCATTTTCTGATTGGCAGTAATAACAAACTCGACACGGCGGTTTTCTGCACGGCCAGCTTCGGTCTCATTAGAAACTTTAGGATCGGTTTCACCCATACCTCTTGTGCTTACACGCGTACTGGCAACGCCTTTATTTTTAAGGTAAGAAGCGGCAGCATTAGCTCTGCGTTCAGAAAGTGCCTGGTTATAAGAATCTGTGCCAAGGCTATCTGTATGGCCGAGAATTTCAATGTTGGTGTCAGGATATTTATTCAAAACATTTACCAGCTTATCAAGGTTTTGCTGTGCAGTAGTGCTGAGATCAGAACGATTAAACCCAAACAGCACTTTATCTTTAAATTCAATAACGATACCTTCACCAACACGCTTTACTTCAGCATCGCCTAAAACTTCTTTCATTTCTTCGGCCTGTTTATCCATTTTTCTGCCAATGACAGCTCCTGCTGCACCACCAGCAGCAGCACCAATAATTACGCCCATAGCCGTATTGCCTAAAGAACGGCCAATAACACCACCAATAGCACCGCCACCTGCGGCACCGATTACTGCTCCTTTTTGAGAACGGTTCATGGTTTTACATCCGCCTGCCAATAATCCAACAAGTACAAACATTAATGCAATCTGTCTAACTGTGTTCATTTTTTATCAATTTTTAGAAAAAGTTTTCAAACACCGTACCCATATTTGGAGTACTGAAAACGTTAAGGCAAGATCGTGTAAAAGAATGCACTTCAGATTTGAATAAAAGTGCGTTTATAGATCATTGATATTTTAGAGTGCGAAACTAATAAGAAGTTTAATGAAAAAGTTGTCTGCATCACTTTTTTTTGATGCAAAGCAGAATAATAGTATTTGCTAACTATTGATAATTAATGATTTATTTGTAGTTGGTTATTAATGTTGAGGTGATTTTTTAAGCTGTAAGATTTCTCATCAGCCAGCCAGCTTGTGATGTAGCTCCTTGTTCCAGGGAAACCAGGTTTGCAATTTTTTCCTGCGCTTTTTTAATAGCTGCATTTATAAGGCGATGATGCAGAGGTTCGTTTTCCTGGCAGTTGATCTTATTTATCATTTCAGTCAAACGTTCACCACCGAAATGTTTGAAAAGTGGTTCATCTAATGAAGAGTATACTTCTGCCTGTGAAAGGTGCAATTTTTTATAAAGGTCTTTTTCTTTCTGATACAAAGGATAATGTTCTGCAAATATGACTTGTGTATTTTTAACATCTTCCCGGGTGATCTGGCGGGAAGGGAAGAGTGTAGAAGTTGGTAAATCAGATTTTGTGAGCAAACCTTCTAATTTGTGTAATGTATCTTCAAACCAGGTGATAATAACAGTATGAGGATTTTGTTTCAACCGCTCCAAACAACTGTTCCATTTTGCAGATTCATTCAGCCAAACGGTTTCTTTAATTTCCATAATGTTATTTTAAGGGTGAATCATCAACTGTTCTTGCAACTAATTTACTTCTATGTTCTAACTAAAAAAATAGGGGCCGTAAGAATACGGCCCCTCTCCCCTTGTTTATGCAAATGAAAATGAAAAAACTATATTATGGTTGCTGCGGCTGTTGAGGCTGCTCTGGTTGTAGTGGCTGAGTTGTATCCGCAGGATTTTGAACACCTTGGTTTTGCAGACTGTCAGTTGCATTCATATCAGGCTGAGTTTGTGGCAATTGTTTAGTTGCTGTATAGAACTTAGCCTTAGTTTTAATTTTGGTGTCTTTAGTTTTGATCTTTACTTCTGTTTGTTCGCCAGGTTCAGGAGTAGTGCTGCTCAAAGCTGTAAACACAGATGTCGGATCTGCTTCGTTATATGGTACACCTAATGCTATGTTCAATTGATTGGCAGTTGAATCATAGTAAAGTGTTCCTTCAGGAACCTGGGTACCGCTTGCTGTTTTTTGAGCAAGAATTCTGTAGGTTGACGGCGATTTCTTTAAATAGGCTTTAATTCTGCCTTGGGGTAAACCTTCAATCCAAACAATTCCTTTGCTGACAGAATCCATTGTAACATTAATTGTTGCAGTTGCCGGGTCAGCAGCATTGTTTAACTGGTATGTGCCCAAAGCAGGGAAAACTTTTTCCATAGCCATAGTCCCAGGCATAGGAAGCATTTTGTACTTCGCACGGATAGAATCGACTGTAGTGCCGTGGCGTGCAGAATCGATATTGGTCGTTGGTTCCTGAGCATGTGCAGATGCAGTTACGAATAAGGCTGAAATAGCCATAAAAATGGTGTTCTTCATACGTTTGCGTTATTGAGTGTTTTTGAATTAGGTTTTTGCCCTTACTATACAATATTGTGCCAAAAATGAAGAATGGAGCAAGAAGTTTGGAATTTGAGGTTTAAAATTTAAATTTTTGCTTACAGCAGAGGATCAATTGTATAATGCAGATATATAATTGAAG
>CBKWHA010000024.1:0-34698 GCA_966674115.1 uncultured Chitinophagaceae bacterium | reverse complement strand
CCTTTTTGTTGGTGAACTGCAAAAGTCAAAATAAATTATCATCCATCAAGTATTTAAATTGACCATGAATTTTGGTGGTTGTGCACCAAACAAAAAGCCCATAAATCTTTGATTTACGGGCTTTTTGGAGAATTTGTCAATGTGGTTGCGGTGAGAGAGGGATTCGAACCCTCGATACGGTTGCCCGTATACATGCTTTCCAGGCATGCCAGTTCAACCACTCCTGCATCTCACCGGAAAGGCTGCAAAGGTAAGCGAACTCACAATAGATTGAACAGTTTTTCCGCATTTTCCGTTGTTAATTTCTGAACTTCTTCCAAACCTTTGCCGGTCAGCATAACCAATTTCTCAGCCACCAAGGCCGTATAAGCTGGCTCATTGCGTTTGCCCCTGAAAGGTACAGGAGCCAGGTAGGGTGCATCCGTTTCCAGGATCACATGGTCAAGCCCAACCTTTTCTATTACCTTATCAAGCCCGGCATTTTTAAAGGTCACTACACCTCCAATGCCCAACATAAAACCTGTAGAGATGATGTCCTCAGCCTGTTGCAGATTGCCTGAAAAACAGTGGAATACGCCCCTTAGTCCAGGATATTGTTTTACAACTGCAATGCTTTCATCAATAGCATTACGGGAGTGGATGGCTATGGGAAGCTCATATTCCAATGCCAATTGGATCTGTTGGTGGAAAGCTTCATATTGTTCCTTGACAAAGGTCTTATCCCAATAAAAATCAAGGCCTATTTCGCCAATGGCAATAAATTTCCGATGGGAGAAGTGCTGCTTTATAATATCGATCTCTTTATCAAATAAATTATTGACCGAGCAGGGGTGCAGCCCCATCATGGCCAGGCAGCCTTCAAATGCTTTTTCTGTTTGCAGCATCTGTTCGTGCGTGCTGGAATCTATAGCAGGCAGCAGGATCTGTTTGATACCTGCATTTTTTGCCTGTTCTATGATTTGTGGCCTATCTGTATCAAACTCTGGCAGGTAAATATGTGCGTGCGTGTCAATGAGGTACATGGTTCAATATTAAATAAGTCCCGACTTTTCCTGCAAATCTGGTTAAAAAGTTTCATTAAGCACCAATCGCATACCCAGTTATCTTTCAACTAACATATAGCATTTATTAGTAATTTCTTAGGATCACACACTAACTTATACCAATTTCAAAGGAGTAGTATGGTACGTAAATCTCAAAATCCCTAAATCTCAAATCAGCAATATCTAAATATCAACGCCACCCAATTGAAAACGGTATTACATGGACTCAATAAATGGTTGTATATAGAATAAGAAAGCTTATGAAAAGCGGACTGGTGGCCTTTTAAGAAAATTTTTTTAAGTACAGAACCCATTGGAAAACAGCGCCATACTTTGCTTTTAAGGGAATAATAGAGCTCAGAATATTATTTTTAAATCAACAAAATTTTGGCTGGAATAAAAAAGTATATATCTTTAAAACAGTTTTCATAGGGTACGGATTAAAAACGGGCCAGGGTTTCTACCCAGGCCCAAACTTTTTTATAGCAGTACCTAATCTATATGCTCCATCCGGTACCCTCTACTGCTTAATTTTTCCAGCGTTTTGGGCAACGCATACTCCAGGTTACGGAATGCTTTTTCACTGTCATGAAATACTATGATTGACCCTTTTGATATGTTTTTAACCACGTTCAGAAGGCACCTTTCCGGCGTGATTCTTTGGTCAAAGTCGGCACTCAGCACATCCCACATAACGATCTTGGTAGCCGGATAGGTTTGTATGATTCTGGCGGCCTGGTCTTTTTTTATCCGTCCATAAGGAGGTCTGAACAAGTGGGAGTGAATATGCTTGCTGGCTTCTGAAATGTTGCTCAAATACATGTCGGAAGGTACCTTCCAGCCATTTAGATGGTTATGTGTATGGTTGCCAACTGCATGGCCTTCTGCCAAAATACGTTCATAGGTTTCCGGATACTTTATCACATTGCTTCCCACACAAAAAAATGTCGCCTTGGCATTATACTTCTTCAATTCATCCAGCACAAACGGAGTGATCTCAGGGTGCGGTCCATCATCAAAAGTGAGGTAAACAATCTTCTCTTTGGTAGGTATAAACCACACATAGGAGGAAAAATAACGCTGAACCAACCAAGGCGTTTTGATAAAAAACCGGTGCATAAGATTAATTCCTTGTACGAAGTTAGAAGGAATCTTAATCTATTGGTTATATATCAATTGCCTTAATTCCTCCCAGCTTTTGTATTGCATCAGTTTTGTATCCACGCTTTCTCCACAGGTATACTCCATGCCCTATTACCATCTATGTACGCAGAACAAGTAAAGTAATTTATATATCAATTTGAAGAGAAGATCTGATTATAAGAAAGTGCAGTTTCACTACCCCGAATGTAAATTTTATTCTCCTTTTCGAGGTTCTCTTTCGTTTTTGTCTTAATGTTTAAAATAATAAATGAAGGGCCGCCCTGGAAATATTTCAACTCTTTTGAGTTAACAACCTCACATTTTAATATATAGGATGAATCAATTTTTACATTACTTATATCTTTTACTAACTCACTATTGATCATATACAGACAGGGAGCCGCATTAACTGCATTTTGTTTGGCTATTTGTTCTAAAGAAAGGAAATTAAAGCTCTTAGGATCTTTGGTCTTAATGTATATTCTACCGGAAGTTTTAGCAACTTCATCGTATTCCTTAACAACATCTACACTTGAGATCTTATCTGGGTCAAATTGGGGCAATTTTACTTGCCTGACTGAATCCAGGAAATATGTTGGTGGTGTAGAGCTGTGCCCCTGCTTAGTTTGTCCATAAGAGAAGATTGCCGAAAACAGTAAAACAGAAAGTAATAATTGTTTCATTTCATGTGAGTTTTGGTAAAATGTAAAATTGCCGGGTACACGGCTACAAATCAGAATATTCTAAAGATAAACAGTTCAAAAATAGTTCAGCATTTTCTTCTGCCACCATACACCCCCATGGCTCCCGCTGCCCATCGCCTCGCGTCATTGTTTTTCCTCTCTCAAAACTTCCCGCCACTCTCATATTTTCAACTATCTTCATATCCATAAATTCCCCTTGCAGATTGTCTGTCGCCCACGAAGTATTACCGATTGTTAATTGCTTATTGCCCAATAGACTTTGATTCACGCCTTTCACTCCCTGCCCTTTACCAAATTGCAATTGCCCGCTCTCCGTTACAAATTGCCCATTACTCATTGTCCATTGCCCATTTGTTACTGCCTCATGTCTATCTCCCTGCTGCGCCCGCAACATCGACTTTACGGCCAGTTGCTTCCGCAGCCACTGCTTATCTCCCTGCCTGCTCATGTACACCTGTATCGCAGCCTGATACACCTTCTGCTGCTTCCTTCTTGGCAAACTCTTCCTGAATGCCTTCTTCCTATCCTCATCTGCCAAAATCCACTTGGCGTATACCACCGCCTCCCGAAACAGATCCCTCTGCACCCGCTGCTTTTCAGTAGCCACAATCCCGCTCATATCCGGAAACTTAGTGATCACGATCCTTCCACCCCTGTAATGTTTCACCACAAAGAGCTTCCCAATAGCACCCCTGATGCTATGAAGCAGCAAACCAGGTAGCCTCTTGCCATTCACCTGCACTATGCCCCTTTGATTATCAATGTATACTTTCTTCATTGCTCCTGCATTTATTTTATAAAACTACCACAACCTTCCTGACCTTTCAATTATCGTGATTGTTTTGCATCAAAATGACCAGAAATGACCGGAAATGACCGCTCGCCTCCAACTCTACAACCAACCTCAATCTCATTACATCCCATTTCTAAATTCTAACTTCATACTTATCACTTCGTACTTTTGTCGTGTTATGGAAAAGAAAGTAAGAGTTCGTTTTGCACCAAGCCCTACAGGTGGTTTGCATATTGGTGGTGTTCGCACTGTATTGTACAATTATTTATTTGCCAAACAGCATGGCGGCGATTTTGTACTGCGCATCGAAGACACAGACCAAACCCGCTATGTGCCCGGAGCCGAGGAGTATATCTATCAAACCCTTGAGTGGTGCGGCCTTCATCCTGATGAAAGCCCTAAACACGGTGGCAACTTTGGCCCCTATCGCCAAAGCGAGCGGAAAGAAATGTACAGGAAGTATGCTGAAGAACTGGTACAGAAGGGCTACGCTTATTACGCCTTTGATACGGCCGAGGAACTGGATGCCATGCGGGCACGCCTACGGACAAACGAAAATCCTAGTCCTCAGTATGACCGTACAGTGCGTATGCAAATGCGCAATTCACTAACCTTCTCTCATCAAGAAACCGCAGATCTTCTGTCAGCCAATACCCGCCATGTTATCCGCATTAAAATGCCCGAGAACGAAACGCTTTCTTTTACCGACCTCATCCGTGGCGAAGTAAGTTTTGATACTTCAGTAGTTGATGATAAAGTATTGCTGAAAGCCGATGGCATGCCTACCTACCATCTGGCCGTTGTGGTAGATGATTACCTGATGCAGATCACCCATGCTTTTCGTGGTGAAGAATGGCTGCCCAGTGCACCCGTTCATGTATTGCTGTGGCGTTACCTTTTTGGCGAGGATGCGATGCCGCAATGGGCACACCTGCCCTTGATCCTTGGCCCGAATGGAAAATTGAGCAAACGTGATGGTGCCAAATATGGCTTCCCTGTCTTTGCTGCCAACTGGACAGACGCAAAAACAGGCGAGCTGACCGAAGGCTTCCGCGAAAGAGGCTTTTTGCCTGAAGCATTCATCAATATGCTGGCTATGTTGGGATGGAATGATGGCACCGAGCAGGAAGTGTTTTCTCTGAATGAACTGGTACAAAAGTTCTCCATAGAAAAAGTGCACAAAGGCGGCGCCAAGTTCGATTATGAAAAAGCCAAGTGGTTCAACCACGAATGGATCAAGAAACTGGATGTAACGCATTATAAAGACGAGGTAAAAAAGATCTTTGAAGAAAAAGGGTGGCATCCTGGCGATGAAAGCTATCTGGAAAAAGTGCTCAACCTGGTAAAGGACAGATGCACCCTGCTTTCCGATTTCTGGGAACACAGCTATTTCTTTTTCAAAGCGCCTGCAGAACTGGATACTACGCCTATCAAAGCAAAATGGAGTAATGTTAAAGAGGGTTTCTTTTATTCCTTTACCAAAGCTTTATCCAGCTTGAGCGATTGGAGTGCCGCTTCCATAGAAGCCTTGTTCAAACAATTGTCAGAGCAGGCCGCCATTAAACCTGGTGAACTACAGTTGCCATTGCGTATTATGCTGGTAGGGGGTAAGTTTGGCCCGCCCGTTTTCGATATCGTACAAGTATTAGGTAAAGAAGAAGCCATTGGCCGTATTCACTCTGGCCTGAACGTAATAAGAGAGAGTGTGTAAGGGTATGAATAAAAAAGACTGGTTAATAGTTTCTGCACTGGCAGCACTGAAATTTGTGCTGCCATTTTTATTGCAACACCCCATATACGAATTGCACAGGGATGAATACCTGTATTTTGAGCAAGGCCACCATCTTGACATTGGCTTCTTGGAGAACCCTCCACTTATTGGCGTGATGGCTTCCATTTCTTCACTTTTAGGAGGTTCCTTCTTCTGGATCAAGTTCTGGCCCGCTTTATTGGGGGCATTAACTCTCCTCGCCACTGCAGGTATAGTAAAAGAGCTAGGTGGAAAGTTGTTTGCCTGCGTCCTGGCAGCTTTGGGTATAATATTAACTGCCTATCTGCGCATCCACTTCCTGTTTCAACCAAATGCACTTGAGATCTTCTTCTGGTCAATAGGTTGTTATTTTCTTCTTCGACTTATTAATACGCAGCAACATAAATACCTGTACCTTTTGAGCATCGCTTTGGCTCTGGGTTGGTGGAGTAAATATTCCGCCTTGTTTTTCATAATAGCCACTTTAATTTCCCTACTGCTGACACCACACAGAAAGATGTTACTGCAAAAGCATTTTTGGCTGGCCTTGCTATTGGGTGTAGTTCTTATCATCCCCAACATTGTCTGGCAATACCTGCATAACTGGCCATTACTGCACCATATGAATGAATTAAGAGCCACACAACTGCAATACATCAGTAAAACAGAATTCATCAAACAGCAGTTTCTGATGTTGCTCCCTGTTGTATTTATCTGGATGGGCGGACTGGTATGGCTGTTGCTGCACGTTAAATACCGGATCATAGCTTACGTCTACCTGGTAACAGTGCTGCTCATCATGTTAGGTAGCGGCAAAGCATATTATACTTTAGGTGTTTATCCAATGATATTGGCTGCAGGTGGTGTATGGCTGGAAGGTATAACTGTAAAAAGACACTGGCTGCGTTGGACAGCAGTAACCATTATTTTGCTTTTAGCGCTGCCATTCATTCCGGTTTTACTGCCCATGCAATCTCCCGGTCAAATGGCCATCACCAACAAAAAATTCAAGGTGGAAGCACTGGGTATTTTAAAATGGGAAGACCTGAAAAACCACCCGCTGCAACAGGACTTTGCCGATATGTTAGGCTGGAAAGAACTGGCAGGCAAAGCCGAGGCCCTTTTTCATTCTTTGCCCGATACTGCAAAGAACAATGCAATAGTTTATTGCCGCAACTATGGCCTGGCAGGTGCGCTCAAGTATTATGCTTCCGACCCTTATTTCAAAAACAAAGTCATCTGCGACAATGGAACCTTCCTTTTATGGATACCTGACCGCCTTTGGTTCCGGCATTTGATCTTCATTGGCCGTAACATGCCAGAAAATGATGATGCCGTATTCCAATATTTTGAAAAAGTAAGAATAATAGACTCCGTCAGCAATCCTCTATCCCGGCAATACGGCGACAAAATCATCTTATTTGAAAATGCTTCAGACAGTGCCTGGAAGCTGGCCAATGCGGGACTAAAAGAAATGAAAGCGGCATTTGGCCAATGAAGCGCAACATTCAACACTATACATCAATCCTAAAATAAGCTATATTTAAGTGTGCGATAAGTAAGGTCATTTTTTTACTTTGATTAAGATTCACCCTTGCGCGGTCTTAAAAGGCTTTTCATGTCCGCTGAATTTAAGTAAACAGCAAAACGATCAACAATGAGTTATACAACACTTCTTACTTCTCTTGAAAATAATATACTCACCATCACCATCAACCGTCCAGATAAACACAATGCCTTGAACAAAACGGTGATGTCCGAACTTGAAATAGCCATTGCAGAATTTGAAAGGACAGCCGAGGCAAAAGCGGCTATTATCACCGGTGCCGGACCTAAAAGCTTTGTTGCTGGCGCTGATATTAGTGAGTTTGTAGGATTAAGCAGTGCTGAGGGTATGGACCTCGCTCGTGCTGGCCAAAATATTTTCTTCCGGATCGAAAACTGCAGCAAGCCAATTGTCGCTGCAGTAAATGGGTTTGCGCTTGGTGGCGGCTGTGAACTGGCCATGGCCTGCCACTTCCGCATTGCCAGTGAAAACGCCAAATTTGGCCAACCTGAAATTAATCTGGGTCTTATTCCCGGATATGGAGGTACGCAGCGCCTGGTGCAATTGATCGGTAAAGGCAGGGCACTTGAAATGCTCATGACCGGCAATATGATTGATGCTCCAACTGCTTTGCAATACGGTCTCGTGAATTATGTAGTAAATAGTGATGAGCTCCTTGATACGGCTAAAAGCATCTTAAATATCATCATCACCAAAGCGCCGCTGGCCCTTAGCCGTTGCATTACTGCTGCGAATGCCGTTTATGACACAAGCCACAATGGTTACAACGTAGAAATTGAAGCCTTCGGAGAATGCTTTGATTCTGAAGATATGAAAGAAGGCACAGCCGCGTTTTTGGAAAAAAGAAAACCAGTTTTCAAAGGAAAATAAGGAAGTTTATGGTTTTTGGTTTATAGTTTATGGTTGCCTTGGCTGATGATAGTTACGATAACAATAAACTATAAACCAAAAACCATAAACCTCTACACCGTAATATCCTTTGTCTCCTGATTTCCCTCCCAATGCGGTTCTTTGGAAAATATTGAGAGGATACAATATAAAATAAAGATCACCGGCACAGCCAGCCATTTTAAAAATATTGCACTGATAATGGCTGCTACAACAAGGATGTATTTGTCCAAATTATTTTGCACGGAGTAATCTTTGAATTTGAGGGCCATAAACGACCTGTTGCAGGTCATCAGGTAGGCCAGCAAAAGAATAACGGCATACAACACCCATTCATTGATCAACAAGGTATGTATTCCAAAATAGCGGTTAGGATGCAAAAGGATCAAGGGAAACGATGCTACCACCAAACCCGCTGCCGGTGAAGGTACTCCACGAAAGTTGTAGGTTTGGTTAGTGGCAATATTGAATTTGGCCAGTCGCCATGCCACAGCACCAGAGAATATAAAGGCTGGCAGTAATGCCCATATAGAAACATCCAGTCCAAATTCTTTTTGTGCATAGCTCATACGGAGCAATTGGTATAAGATCATTCCGGGAGCTACGCCAAAGCTTACTACATCACTAAGCGAATCCAGTTGTTTGCCCATTTCAGAAGTAGCTTTCATTGCTCTAGCAAGGAAACCATCCAGGAAGTCTATGATCGCTGCACCAAAAATAAACAGGGAGCCCAACCATATACGCTCCGGTAAGAGTACTTGTGTAGCACCGAAATTATCCATCATCACAATGGTTTCTCCTGTTTGCAAAATGAAAACAATAGCAATGCAGCCAAAGATCAGGTTAAGAACAGTAAAAAGGTTGGGAATATTACTGATCAAATCTCCTTCCTCACTCCCTGTATATAATGAAGAACGTTTACGCTTGTAGTTTTCTTTATGCTCAATATGTTCTGTATTTGAACTAGCCATTCTATCTTAAAGTTTTTATTTAGAAATGTTCATTACAAAGGGTTCGTGCGCTGATGTTCCCCTTTAGTAATTGGAGGTGCAGTTGGGGCTAAAACAGGAGCAGCATTTTGACTTTGCATCACCTTTTCAATCTCCTCCACCGTAATAGGTATCCCTCTGAATAAATCAACATTCCCATCTTCTGTGATCCATACATTATTTTCAATCCGGACGCCCATTCCTTCTTCTTCAATATAGATTCCGGGTTCTATAGTAAACAGCATACCAGGCCGAATCGGTTCTGTACGGGTGCCCAGGTCGTGCACGTCAAGGCCCAGGTGGTGCGAAATACCATGGTACAGGTATTTGCGGTAGGCGCGGTTGTTAGGGTCTTCGTTCTGTACGTCTTCTTCCTTCAGCAAACCGATTTTTATAAACTGTTGTGTAGCTTCTTCACCTACTTTTTCAGTGTAATCAACAATTGATATCCCTGGCTTTAAAATGCTTTTGGCGTAATTATGCAGGTGTAGGCATGCATTATAGACTTCTCTTTGGCGGGGCGTAAACTTTCCATTTACCGGGATTGTTCTTGTCAGGTCTGCTGCATAGCCGCCATAGTTAGCGCCAAAGTCCATCAATATCAGTTCCCCATCTTTGCATTCCTGGTTGTTGGAAACATAGTGCAGTGTCCTGGCCCTGTCGCCACTGGCTATAATAGTGCCATAGGCCGGACCTTCTGCCCGCTGGCTTAGGAAAGAGTGCATGATCTCTGCTTCGATCTCATATTCCATGACACCAGGTTTTACAAACTTCAGTACACGGTCGAAGGTTTTACCCGTTATTTCGATGGCTTGTTTCACCACTTCAATCTCATAGGCCGTTTTAATGCCGCGCAATTCCTTCATCAGCTTAGCAGCCCGTTCAAATTGGTGCAAAGGGAAGCGTGCTTTCATTTCATCTACATAACGGTATTCTCTTGTACGCAAAAGGCTTCCTTTGCGGTCATTTTCATTGGTATCCAGGTAAATGGTGTCGGCCAGGTGTATCCATTGTTGTAATAAAGGGTCCAGGCTATCAAGCCATACAACTTTTTCCATACCACTGATGGCTGTAGCTTCTTCTATACGCAATCTCCTGCCATCCCACTTTTCTTTCATTTCATTGGGGCGAACCAATACCAATACTTCGCGGTATTTGGGATCAGGGTTGTCAGGAAAAAGCACCACCATGGTATCTTCCTGAACAATGCCACAAAGCCAGTACAGGTCACTGTTTTGTTGAAAGCGATAGAGGGCGTCGCCGTTAGTTGGCACTTCATCATTACTGACAAAGATGGCTATAGAATTAGGCTTCATTCTTTCTACAAAACGTTGCCTGTTCGTAATGAATAATTGTGGGTCAAGAGGAAGATTTTTCATGCCTTTTCAATTGAATTTTTCCGGTTGAGAGCAAAATAACCGATTTCTAGCCTCTGCCACAAAAAAAACACCAGTGGAAACTGGCGTTGTAATAATATAAAAAATTGCAAACTAGAATTAAAATAACAACTTCTGGTTTACCAATTTATTACCGGCAGATGAAGAAATTGTGAACAATAGCACCTTGCTAAGCTGATCAATTGATCTGTTATGCCTTTTGCCTGTCTTCTTTTTTATCGCCTTTCAAATATTTTCCTGTGATATTAAAATATGCATCTGAAGTAAAACGCCCTGCTTTACCATCTATGCGCAAATGCATACCAACGCTGTTCAACAGGTGTTGCAGTTCTTTGGCAAGAGGGTTATAAACAGCAGGATCAAAAGCAACCTGCTGGCCCAACTTCTTAATTTGAGTAAGTGTATCACTTTCTCCGGTGACGGCTATTTGCAGTTCACTCATTCTCCTTAAAAGTACAGCCGCACCAATTTGCCGCGAAACTGAATTGGGGTCAAAGAAACCATCGGCAGTAAACTTGCCTTTTTTATAGTGGGAAGAAAAACTCCATAAATAAGGTGATTTTATTTCCTTGGAGCGGTAGCCAAATCCATTATAGCGCTCAAACTGGAAAAGGATACCAGGTACCGACCAGTCGGTCCATTGGTCGAGGGATTTTATTTTCAAAGCATCAACTGCACTTTCTTCCCAGGTAAAAGGTGGATTGCCAGTTAAAGGACGGTTTTTAGGCACATGCACAGTGCGAGCAGATAGCGGATCGCCATTATGCAGGTGGCATGTGAAATCTCCACTGCACTCCATCATATGAATGATGCCAATAAAATACCAGGGAATTCCAGTTAGTACAGAAACGGCCATATAGCGGGACCGGACAGCAACTATTTTTCTGACACACTGATCTACTGTGTTGTATTTCTCTTCGGGTATCTGGCAATTGTCAAAAAGGTACTGATAGTTTCTTTTTAAATCTGAAGTGAATGCAAGTGGCATAAGTTAAAGTTTTGGGCGCACATCACTGATAGTTCTGCCCGGCCGGCATCTTGAACACCCTTCCCTTTATAAATTTAGTAAAGTTCGTATATTCTTCATTGTGGTTTTTTGTCCAGTTTTCGTAAGCCGGTAAATTTTCTACAGTACCAAACAGCCATTGATTATAGGCATCAAACATACCTTCGCGAATGAGCTGCTGTTGGTAGTCAAATAACTTAAAAGGGAATTTATTGCCATGGGTGGCAAACCAGTCCAGAATAAAACGTGTGCGGATCATGGTCAGCACTTCTGTATTAAGGCCTCTATTAGTTAAGGAAGCCTGTTTGCCCATAGTTTGGAGAAAAGCTTTTGTAAAATTGTTCTTGCTATCCTGGTCTTTCATTATGTCTACATCAGCAAACAGTTTTTCTTTGTAACTGTCTAACAGCAATTTCTTCATGGCAGCCCCTCTTTCGGTAAGGTTTTCCATGTTTACAAAGATCTCACCATATAACAGGGACCAAACTTTATCTTTTGTATGGTAGTAATAAAGGGCAGCATTGTAATAATTACCAGAAAAGGAAGGATCGACTTCAATGCCCTTTTTCCACTGCTCAATAGCTGAAAAATCTTTTTGTGCCCAAAGCAGTTCTCCATACTCACTGTATAAGGGCCCGCTTTTGGGGAATTTCTTTAAAGCCCTCTTATACATCTTTTCAGCTTCTTTTGTTTCCTCCAAAGCCTTGTAAATGTTACCAGCTATCTGAAAAGAGACCACATCTGCATTTTCGTTGTTGAGCAAAGTTTCTACACTGGTCTTTGCTCTTGCATAGTCTCTTTTATAAAAATAGGCGAGTACCAGGTCTTTTTGCAGATCCATGTTTTTGGCATCAGCCTGCAAGGCCCGGTTGAGCACCAGGATGGCATTGTCAAAATCGCCCGACCTCATAAAGCTGCGGGCTGTTTCCTGGAGGTTTTGCTTCTGTTGTGTGCCCTGTGCGTCCGTTTGCGTATATAATAGAATCAATGCAATAGTTATTGAGACAATTCTTTTCATCTGTAACATAAATTATGGGTTAAAAGTAAAAGCAAAAGAGACGCCATTTAACGTCTCTTTTGGAAAATAACATATTCTTTAGCCTCATTTTATATCAAATGTGTCAGCAGACCATCCCTCAGTTTGGGCTCAAACCAGGTACTTTTGGGCGGCATTACATTGCCAGTATCTGCAATATCAAACAACTGCTGAATGGTAACCGGGTGCATGCTGAAAGCAGCTTTCATTTCACCGCTGTTCACTCTTTTTTCCAGTTCACCTAGTCCGCGGATGCCGCCTACAAAGTCAAGACGCTTATCGGTGCGCGGGTCCTGGATGTTAAGGATCTTGCTTAATACATTTTCCTGTAAAATAGTTACATCCAATACGCCAATAGGGTCATCTTTATAGGTGCCTGGCTTGGCAGTGAGTTTATACCATTGTCCGCCTAAGTACAGTCCAAACTGGTTGAGTATTTCAGGTTGAACGGGTTTATCGCTTTTTGATATCGTAAATTCCTCTTCCAACTTCTTCAGGAATTCTTCATCGCTCAGGCCATTCAGGTCTTTTACCACACGGTTATAATCTAATATTGCCAACTGATTCGCCGGGAAGATTGTGGTCAGAAAGTATTGCGCTTCTTCGCTATCTGGCAATTCTTTGCTCACCTTTGCGGCCGAGGCAGCGCGGTGATGACCATCTGCAATATAGGTAGCAGGTATCTTTTCTTTGAACAGATTGGTTATTGCATCAATCGTTGCTGTCGCATCTACTACCCAAATGGCATGTACGATACCATCATTGGCAGTAAAATAGTATTCCGCATTGTGATGTTGTTTCCAGTGTTCAAACAGGTCATTCAATTCTTTGAGGTCTTTACAGGCAAGGAATACATTACCCGTTTGGGCGCGGATGGTGCGCATGTGGTTAATGCGGTCCAGCTCTTTTTCAGGACGTGTGAACTCGTGCTTCTTGATGACATCGTTGAAATAATCTTCAACAGAAGAAACACACACCAACCCAGTCTGCGAGCGGCCCTTCCACTGCAGTTCGTATATATAGTAGCAAGGCTTTTCTTCCTGGAACAGAACTTTTTTATCAATCAGTTCCTGAAGGTTGCTTTTTGCTTTTTGATAAACTTCGTCTGTATGAATGTCTATGCCTTCAGGCAGGTCTATTTCAGACTTGGTAACATGTAAAAAAGATTTGGGATTGCCTTCGGCCTCTTTTCTTGCTTCTTCTGAATTTAAAACATCATAGGGTCTTGATGCCACCAGCTCAGCATATTCATTGTGCGGACGGAGCGCCCTGAAAGGTCTGATATTACTCATTGTTTTCTGCTTATTTATTTTCTGCGAATTCTTTCATTAAATCAGTTAAGGCAACAACACTTTCGTAGGGTAATGCATTGTACATACTTACGCGGAAGCCGCCAACGCTGCGGTGTCCTTTAATACCGACCATGCCTTCTTTTTCGCAAAGAGCTGCAAACTCTTTTTCCTGGGCCGGATCTTCCATTACAAAGCACGCATTCATTTTACTGCGGTCTTCTTTGGCGGTCGTTCCTATAAAGATCGGCAGGCTATCAAGCGTGTCATAGAACAATTTAGCCTTCCGGTCGTTTTCCTTTTCTATGGCTGCAACGCCGCCTTTTTTCTTCAACCAGCGGAGGGTGAGCATGCAAACATAAACTGCAAAAACCGGAGGTGTATTGAGCATAGAACCATTTTCAATATGGTTGCGGTAATCTACCATTGTAGGCAGTTTGCGTTGCACTTTGCCCAGCATGTTCTTATTGACTACAACCATGGTCACGCCTGCTGCTCCCATGTTCTTCTGGGCGCCGGCATAGATCAGGTCAAATTTGTTAAAGTCAATCTGGCGGCTCAGTATGTCGCTGCTCATATCTGCAACCAATGGCAGGTTCTTTTCATAAAAAGGAGAGAAGTCTTGCCACTGTGTTCCATAAATCGTATTGTTGCTGGTCAGGTGCAGGTATACAGACGCTGGATTGACTTCGAACTTTTTGGGTATGTATGTATAATTGCTTTCTTTAGAACTGCACACTACTTCTACATTTCCGAAATTTTTTGCTTCCTTGATCGCTTTAGATGCCCAAACACCAGTATCGGTGAAAGATGCTGTAGCGTTCTCATCCAGCAAATTCATGGGCACCTGGTAAAACTGTGTGGTTGCACCGCCTTGCAAAAACAATACTTCATGGTCTGCATCCAGGTTCATCAGTTCTTTGGTCAAAGCTATAGCTTCATCCATCACCGGCTGGAACAGCTTGGTACGGTGGCCTATTTCCAGTATGGAAAGTCCGGAGTTGTTGAAGTTCAGTACAGCCTGGCTGGCCTCTTCAAAAACTTCTTTGGGCAGGATGCCTGGCCCTGCACCAAAATTGTGCTTGGTAGCTTTTTGTACCTGTTCAGCGGTGTTCATACTAGTAAAATTTGCCGCAAAAGTAATACTTCAAACTCACTCATGCTCCCTGCCTTTCCCATTTCCAGTCTTCCAGGCGTTGTTGAGCAGTTCAAATTCCTGCTGGTCTTCCTGTGAAATGGTAGTGTGCTGCCTCAATAGAGTGAGGTCTGGCTGCCCGGCATTCACCCAGGCTGTATACCAGAGGGAGGCAATAGCATAGATCGACTGCCGCATCCGGCGCTCAATCATGCCCTTCAGCATCACATCATAGGCTTTAGAGAAAGAAGCTGAATATTGCCGGGTGATCATGCCATTCCGTTCTTCAAAGGCAAACTTTTTATCTGTCGGAAATGAAGCGGTTAGTGCTTTCTCACAGCTCAATACCGTATCGGCAGCTCTACCGCTCTCCAGTACAGTCTTCCATATAAAATCGGCAGGGTTATAAATGTAGCTGGCCTTGCCAATGAAAAAATTCCAGTCTTTTTCGGCCAGTAGTTCCGGTACACGGCTTTCCCAGAAAGCATGAATGCCCTTCTGGCCGGTGAACTGACCATTGTAGTTGCTACAGGCATGGAGGGGCACATGGGCATCGGCTATATAATGACTGATATCGGCAGAGAGCTTTAGGATCTTTACCGCATTTCTTTCTTTAAAGGCTGTTGTAAGCCGGTGTTGCATGATTTGCACCCACCAGGGCACTATGCCATGTCGCTGCAGGGTATCTTCCGAAAATTTTGCTATAGCCTCTTCCCACTTGCGCGGCAAACCATCAAAAGGATAGTGGCCATAATGGTCAAGGTCAATGAAATGGCGTTGTGCTTCTCCTTCCACAACATAACGCCTTTTGTCAGGGTCTACGGCATGTTCACTTATGAAGGCAATATTGGTTTTATAAAAAGCCATCATTTGAGGGGGCAAGAGAAAGACGGCATGGTAGCTTATTTTTCGGTGTGCATAGAAGCCCCAGGCAAAGCAGGAAAAAGACTGTTGAAGAAAGACCGCAATGAAAATTACTTTTTTCATAGAGCAGAAAGTAATGGTTGAGCGGTCTAATATACAAAAAACGCTACTCAAAGTGCGTTACCCCGCCGCTGATCGCAAATTTCATGGCATCTGTTGAATTAATATTTGTAATTGGCTTCACACGATTAGCAGGTAACAGGTAAACATTACCGGCAATAGAGTAGGAGGCAGGGATATAAACAGCTACGTAATCTGTAAAGCCAAAATCAGCCATTTCAGCTTGGGTAATAAATCCTACTCTCCATACGTCATTATCGTCAATATTGGCTAAGACAGGTTTGTCAAATTTCTTTTTCTCCCCGGCAAAGGCTGAAAAGAAGTCTTTTACTGTAGTGTAAATAAAGCGGACTCCAGGCGTTTTTTCCAGGAACTGGTCAAAGATGCTGAATAGTTTAAGCTTCAGTAAGAAGGAGCTTAAATACCCGATCAGGCAAATAACGGCGATCACTAACAGGAATCCTAAACCGTAATTTTGCACATATACTTTCCCGTCAGGTCCTCTTTCCGTAAAAAGCGGCACAAGGTTGTCAATGGTAGAAACTACCCAGTAGATAGCATAAGCTGTAACCGTTACCGGCGCTAACACCAGCAAACCCTGCAAAAAATATTGGAGCAGTTTGCTGAACCGAAACCCTTCAGGTTTGGTAACATTATTTTCATTCATGGGGCAAAAGTACGCACGAGCTTGGGAATGTTTGCAATCCTGGAAATGTAATAACCACTCTTCCGGCAATATGACCATTTAATTAATTTTTCTATGGAAACTTTGGTTACATAAAAAGTTTCCATAGTTTTGCCCCTCATTATGGAACCCAAGGAACGAATATTGTTAAAATCCCACGAGCTATTCAACCGTTATGGAATACGCTCCGTTTCCATGGACGACATTGCCGCCCAATTGGGTATGTCTAAAAAGACGGTTTACCAGTATTATACAGATAAGGATGAGCTAGTGAACGCCGTGTTCACGGCTGTAATTGAAGAGAATCGTACCTATTGTGGTCAGGACCGGCAACTGGCGGATAATGCTATCCACGAAGTGTTCCTTGCTTTTGACAGGCTGATTGACATGTTTACCAACATGAACCCTTCGATCTTGTTCGACATGGAAAAATATCATCCCTCCATGTTTAAGAAGTACAGGGAGTTCAAAAATGGCTTTATATATGGAATGATCAAGTCTAATCTGGAAAGAGGTATTGATGAAGGTCTCTACCGTTCCGATATTGATATTGACATCCTTACACGTTTCCGTATCCACTGTATTATGCTGTCGTGCAATTCGGATGTTTTTCCCAGTAATCATAATCAGGTTGCGCAAATAGAAATGCAGATACTGGAGCATTTCCTTTATGGTCTGGCCACACCTAAGGGGCAACAACTGATAGAGGAATATAAACAACAAAGGAAAACCCGACAATAGAACAACGACTGCAGTCCGGCTCTATTCATCACATCAACGACAAAACTGTAAATAATGAAGAACAAGCATTTAAAGCCCTTTTCTGTGCTATGCTTTTTGCTTTTTACTGCTATGGCAAATGCACAGCAGAAGTATGAGCTTACTGTAAAAGAGGCCGTAGAACTGGCTTTTAAGAATGTTGTGCAATTGAAGAATGCACAGGCTGACTACCGCATTCAGGAAGCTAAGAACAAAGAGATCTTTGGACAGGCGCTACCCCAATTGACAGGTGATATTTCGGCCAGTCATTATTTAAAACTGCCACAAATCCTTTTCCCGGATGCAACCGAAAACCGCATCTATTCCATATTGAAAGAAGAAGGTGTCAGCGGTCGCAATGGTCCTATTACCAAAGAGCCGGGGGTTGTTTTTCAACCTGTAAGTTTCCAACAGCCCTGGAACTTATCATTGGGCGCAACTATTACGCAGTTGTTGTTCCAGCCGGATGTATTTGTTGGCTTGCAAGCACGGGAAACGGCTTTGAACCTGTCCGAATCGCAAATAGAACAGGTTAAGGAAACTGTTAAAGACTCGGCCTACAAAAGGTATTATGCCATCCTGATCGCTGAAAAACAGGTGCATTTCTTAAATGAAGGCGTAAAGAGGCTGGAGAAATTATATTATGATGATTCTATCATGTACAGGAATGGGTTTGCAGAAAAACTGGACCTGGACAAGGTGCAGGTGCAACTAACCAATTTGAGAACACAGCAAAGCTGGATGCAGAATGCAGTGCAGTTGGCTTATGCTGCTTTAAAGTTTGCATTGGGTGTAAAGCAAACAGATACTGTTATCTTAAAGGATGACCTCACTGTGGCCAACATTAAAGAGAATATTCTTGATGTCAACTTTAAGTATGAAGACCGGCCCGAGATCAGATCGCTGAGTTATGTAAAACGCCTACAGGAACTAGACCTGAAACGAAACCGCATGGGTTATTTCCCAACTGTTTCCTTAATGGGTAATTATGGTGTTACCGGCATGGGACAAAAGTTTTTTACCGACCCAAGCACCCTTTGGATCAGGAGTGCTTTCATTGGCGTGAATGTGAGTGTTCCCATTTTTGATGGTTTCCAGCGCAGGTATAAAATCCAGCAATCCCAATTCAATGTAGAAAAGGCAGAAAATACTATTAATAATGTAAAAGAAGCCATTGACCTTGAACAGGTAATTACAAAAGAAAGCCTGAAGAATGCATTGCTGAACCTGGACATGCAGGAACGCAATATGGAACTGGCCGAAAAAGTATATAACACAACAAAGATCAAGTTTGAGCAAGGTGTTGGCAGCAGCTTTGAAGTGCTTCAGGCTGATGCTGACTACCAAACCGCACAATCCAATTATTTCACCGCATTGTATAATGCCATCATTGCTAAAACAAGCTACCTGAAATCATTGGGAAAATTATAAACTCACTAAACTGATAAACCACAAAACTCCAAAACATGCAAAAGATATTTTATTTACTGCTGGTTGCTACAATTGTTGCATCCTGTGGCAATACACAAAAAGATGAAAAAGGTGAGCTGAATGATAAAAAAGCGCAACTAGAAAAGCTGAAAGGACAACAGGAAAAAATCAGCGGGCAAATTGCAAAACTGGAAGAGGAAATTGCTAAGGCAGATCCGGAAGCAGCAAAAGCACAAAAAGCAAAGCTGGTAGAAATTTCAATGATAAAGCCGGACGATTTTTCGCATTTTATTGAATTGCAGGGTAGTGTTGATGCTGAGAATATTGCGTATGTAACACCGCGCGGAGCTGGTGGCCAGGTAAAGGCTATATATGTAAAACAGGGCCAGCCAGTGCGTAAAGGCCAACTGTTGATGAAGCTGGATAATGCTATTGCCAACACCCAGGTAGAACAGGTGCGGTCACAACTGGCATATGCCAGGGATATTTACCAACGCCAGCAAAACCTTTGGCAGCAGGGTATTGGTACAGAAGTGCAGTTGCTTACGGCCAAGAACAACGTTGTTAACCTGGAAAAGCAATTAGCTATGGCCAGGGAACAGCTTTCTTTTTCCAATGTATATGCTGAAATAAGCGGTATAGCCGACCAGGTCAATATAAAAGTAGGGGAGATGTTCTCGCCACAAACTGCAAATATGCTAGGCATTCGCATTGTAAATACCAATGACCTGAAAATAGTAACACAGGTTCCGGAAAGATATCTTGGCCGGGTTGGAGTAGGTAATACGCTGGAAGTGACACTTCCGGAATCAAATAGAACGATTACCACCAAAGTGAGTGTAGCCGGAAAGGTAATTGATCCTTCCAGCCGAACCTTCTATATTGAAGCAAAGATGCCTGCAGGCAGCAATATAAAACCCAACCAGATAGCGCTTGTAAAGGTAAAAGACTATGCGAGGGTGAATGCCATCACGATTCCAGTAAACACATTACAGAATGATCAAAGCGGAAAGTTTGTAATGGTGGCAACAAAAGAAAATGGAAAACTTATTGCCCGTAAGCGCCAGGTGACCGTAGGGGAATTGTATAACGACCAGTTGGAAGTGAAAAGCGGTTTACAGGCAGGGGATACACTCATTACTGAAGGTTTCCAGGGATTATATGATGGTCAGTTGATTACTACTGCGTAAGGCGATACCAAGTTTAAACTACCGACCACATAAATTCTTAAGTGGTTAAAAGAAAAATTTTATGCGCGTTAAAGAATATTTGCAAGAAAACTTCAAGCAGTTTAAACCTACTACCTGGAGTATCAAAAATAAAACATCCATCTACCTGATGATGGTGTTCGTGACTTTAGCCGGGGTTTACCAGTTTATGACCTTGCCTAAGGAGCAATTTCCTGACATTGTGATTCCTACCATATATGTGCAAACGATTTATGTAGGGAACTCACCAAAGGATATTGAGAACCTTGTCACCCAGCCCATTGAAAAGGAAATTAAAAGTATTACTGGTGCCAAGATCAATAAGACCACCAGTACTTCAATACAAGACTTTTCAGCTATAGTGGTAGAGTTCGGTACTGATGTAGAAACAGATGTGGCTTTGCAAAAAGTGAAGGATGCTGTGGACAAAGCAAAATCCGATCTGCCGACTGACCTTACACAGGAGCCTGTAGTGCAAGAAGTTGGGTTTTCGGAATTCCCGATTATGTACGTTAATATTAGTGGCGATATAGACCTGATGCGGCTGAAGGAATACGCAGAAGAGGCGCAGGATCGCCTGGAAGAACTGCCCCAGATCACCCGTGTTGATATTGTAGGTGCACCCGAGCGTGAATTCCAGATCAATGTTGACAACAACCGAATGCAGGCTACAAACGTTACCTATGACGATATCGAATCAGCCGTTGCCCGCGAAAACCTGGATATTTCAGGTGGCCTTTTGGATGTAGGTAATATGCAACGTTCCTTACAACTGAAAGGGCAATTAAAGACAGTTGCTGATCTGGAAAAGATCATTGTACGTAATGCGCACGGCAACGCTATTTACCTGAAGGATATTGCTCAAATAAAGGATACTGTTAAAGAAACGGAAAGTTATGCCCGTCTTAATGGTAAAAAAGTAATCACGCTCAACATCATCAAGCGAGCAGGAGAAAATCTCATTGAAACTTCCGATGATATTAAGAAAGCGATAGATGAATTAAAGGTCACTACTTTTCCTGGGAATCTTGATGTGGTGATCACTGGCGATTTGAGCAAAAGCACTCGTACTTCGTTCAATGAATTGGTGAATACGATTGTCATTGGTTTCGTCCTGGTGCTCATCATCCTGATGTTCTTTATGGGCGTGACCAATGCTTTCTTTGTGGCGTTGTCTGTGCCACTGAGTATGTTTGTGGCTTTTGTATTCCTGCCGGCTGCCGACCTGATTGTAGGCTCGCACGTTACGCTAAACTTTATCGTGCTGTTTGCCTTGTTGTTTGGCTTGGGTATTATTGTGGACGATGCTATTGTAGTAATTGAGAATACCCACCGCATCTTCTCGCAGGCCCATGGAACTTTACGGGCCGACAAGGCAGCTATGGTAGCGGCCGGGGAAGTATTTGTCCCGGTATTGGCTGGTACGTTGACCACACTAGCACCTTTCTTCCCATTGCTGTTCTGGCCTGGCATTATAGGTAAGTTCATGATCTATTTGCCCACCATGCTCATATTTACGCTGACAGCTTCGCTGATCGTAGCTTTCATCATGAACCCTGTATTCGCAGTGGACTTTATGACACACGAAGCTGGCAAGAGCGAGCCTAAGTCAGCCATTTTCCGCAAGCCTGCATTCTGGATTGCAGCAGGCTCCGGTATATTGTTTGACTTGGTTGGCTTTACCTTTTTTGGTAATCTTATATTGTTCATGCTGCTGCTGATTATCTTCAACAGGTATTTACTGGAAGGTGTTATTCTGCGGTTCCAGCACCGTGTGTTACCATGGATCATGAGTCATTATGAAACTTCCCTGCGCTGGGCTTTAAAAGGCTGGCGGCCTGTATATCTTTTGATCGCAACATTTGCCTTGCTCATTTTTTCTTTTATGTTTTTTGGAATGCGCAACGTACCGGTGGTGTTCTTTCCCAGTGGCGATCCTAACCAGGTCTATGTTTACCTGAAGCTGCCAGTTGGTACCCGTGTAGAATATACGGATTCAGTCACCAAGTCGTTGGAAAGTAAAGTATACAAAGCGCTGGATATGGAAGGTGGCAAGCAGAACCCTGTGGTGGAAAGTGTGATCAGCAACGTAGCTGTTGGTGCCAGCGATCCTAACAGTGGAGATAGGAGCACCCGTTCTGAACTGGGCCGCATACAGGTTTCGTTTGTGGAGTTTGAAAAGCGGCATGGCGTTTCTACGGCTCCTTATCTTGACGCCATCCGTAGGGAAATGAAAGGTATACCAGGTGCGGAAATTTCTGTAGCACAAGAACAGGGTGGACCACCCACAGAGCCACCTGTAAATATTGAGGTGGCATCTGAAGATTTTGATGCATTGACAAAAACTGCAGTATCCCTGAAGAACTATCTGGATTCTATTCAGGTTCCTGGTGTAGAAGAATTGAAAATGGATGTGGATCTGCAAAACCCTGAAATCAGCCTGAGCGTAGATCGTGAAAGAGCATTGATTGAGGGGGTTTCTTCTGCGCAGATAGGCATGGCTATACGTACTGGTTTGTTCGGAAGAGAGATTTCAAAGATCAAAGAAGGTGAGGATGAATATAAGATTCAGCTTCGCAATGAAGAAATCCAGCGCAACAACCTGGTGGATCTCCTGAATATGAACATCCGCTATCGTGATATGGCAACTGGTGCGCTCAGAAGTGTTCCTATCAGTTCGTTAGTGAAAGTGGATTATACCAGTACATTGGGCAGTGTAAAGCGTAAAAACCAAAAGAGAGTGATTACCATCCGTTCCAATGTATTGGTGACGCAGGGTTTTACTCCGACTGCTGTAAACCAGGAGTTGGCACAGCATATTGCTAACTTTAAGCAAAAGCCAGATGATGTAACCATCAAACAAACTGGTGAGGGTGAGCAACAGGCAGAAACTGGTGCATTTTTAGGGAAAGCATTGTTGATTGCATTGATGCTGATCCTGTTTATCCTGGTGCTCCAGTTCAATTCTATCAGTAAACCAGTGATTATCCTTACAGAGATCGTTTTCAGTATCATTGGTGTACTGCTTGGCTTCGCCATCACCCGTGATACGGTCTCCGTAGTAATGACCGGTATTGGTATTGTAGGGCTGGCCGGTATTGTAGTGAAGAACGGTATCCTTGTTATAGAGTTTGCCGACGAACTTCGGAGCCGGGGCGTGAAGACAAGAGAAGCCGTAATACAGGCCGGTAAAACAAGAATTATCCCGGTGCTATTGACTGCAGTTGCTGCTATCCTGGGATTGATTCCACTTGCGGTTGGTTTCAACATCAACTTTGTAACGATGTTCTCAGAATTAGATCCGCATATCTTCTTCGGAGGTGACAATGCCGTATTCTGGGCACCACTTTCATGGACCATCATATATGGACTGAGCTTCGCATTCTTTATGACATTATTGATCGTGCCATCTATGTACCTGATCGCTGAGCGTTTAAAACGTCCGATGCGCAATATGTATGGCGGTAAATGGATATCCATGCTGGGCATTCCGCCACTTACGCTGTTGTTTATACCCTTAATGATCATTACTATGATCCGACATAATGTGGATGTTGCCCGTAGAAGAAGAAAACTGGCAAATGATCGAAATGCAAATCAGGCGAATATAGGAAGCTGGCTATAGCCGCAGATTTACTGGGTTAAGGATTCATCCGGTTATTGTAGAATTAGACCCGTAAGGTTTTTATGCCTTATGGGTCTTTTTATATATTATATAGGGAATGCCATATATTATCCCAGAGCATAAAAATATGCTTCATTACTCTGCGTTATTCTTCTTTTCATAGGCTATTCACTATAAACAAATCCAGTACATCATTGATCTCCTAAATCCTTCCCCTCACTTCTCAATTTCAAATAAAAGACAATAAAAAAGAGAATAAACAAAATCAATGGTATTAATAGGACAACCGGCAGCATACCTTTGAGTTTAATCAATAATGTGGAAAAATCATGCCAGCGGGAATAAATGGAACACAAACACTTGCAGTGCCGGAAAAATTTTGTGTAAACACCTAACTTTGGCCTTTTAGATTAATACATGAAAATTCACAAAGAAGGGCATAGAAGTATTGCAATTGCAATTATCATTTTTGCCATCATCAATCTGGTTACCCTGTTTTTTATCAGTACCTATTCGCCCTTACTTGGCTGGCTGATTTTTGTAGTTACATTTTGTCTGCTTCTGTTTATCTTCTCTTTTTTCCGCATTCCACGCCGAACACATACCATTGGCGAAGATTCTATAGTGGCACCCTGTGACGGCACTGTGGTAGTAATTGAAGAGGTTCAGCCCGATGAATATTTCAAAGACAAAAGGATGCAATTATCAATATTCATGAGTCCTCTGAACGTCCATGTCAATCGAAATCCGGTAACGGGTGAAGTTGTATACAGTCAGTATCATCCAGGAAAATACCTTGTGGCATGGCATCCTAAGTCCTCTACAGACAATGAAAGACATTCTGTGGTATACCGATTTGGCGATAAGGAAGTGCTGGTAAAGCAGATCGCAGGGGCTCTTGCCAAGCGGATTGTCAATTATCTGAAGCCAGGTGACAAAGTAGAACAGGGGGGAGAAATGGGCTTTATTAAGTTTGGCTCCCGGGTTGATCTGTTGCTGCCTTTAGATACTAAGATTGATGTCAAGATCAATCAGAAAGTAAAAGGTGGGGTTACAGTTCTGGGCAAATGGTAGTTAAACGGAGATAATTCTACATAATGCTGGAAAATATTTGTATCTTAACGGAAACACCCAGCTATGAAAAAGCTCATACTTTTCGCAGCCGCGGGCCTGCTAACCACGGCAACCATTGTGTACGCAACCGTTGAAAAGAAACCAACCGTTAAGGAAGAAGCCAAGAAAGAAACTGTGAAAAAAGAGAAGAAGGAGAATACAAATCACCATAAAGCCGGCAAGAGAAATTGTAGTTGGTTCTAAAAACAACCTAAAAACAGAAGCCCCATTTTGGGGCTTTTTTCATCCAATTAATACCCTTAGGCTTTTTAGAAAATTTTCTCCAGTTCTTTAAGTGTCGTTACTGTATAGGTAGGTGTGAGGTGCTGTTCTGCACCGCTGTAATTTACATGTATCTGATCCATACCAATACCTATGGCACCGGCAATGTCTACTTCAAGGGTATCTCCAATCATAATACTTTCCTGTACAGTGGCCCCTGTTTTGTTCAGGGCAAACTCGAAGATCTCTTTTTCAGGCTTCAGACTGTTAGATGATTCTGACGTGATTATTGCATTAAAAAAATGTTCAAGGCCGCTGTTTTGCAGCTTACAAAGCTGCACTTTCTCAAAGCCGTTAGTAATTAAATGCAGTTGATAACCTTTGCCGGTAAGATATTGGAGGATTTCTTTTGTGTATGGAAATAAGACGGTGCGGCTGGGTAGTAATTGCAAGAACATGTCGCTCATTTGCCTGGCTAATGTATCATCTGCGATTTTAAAATCCAGCAAGGCCAGCCACATCCGCTTCAGCCGTAATTCTTCTTGTTTAATGAATCCTTTGCGGTATCGTTCCCAAAGCTTCTCATTGTGTTTCAGATAATTTTTATGAAAAAGGCTGAAATCATAGATACCGCGCTCTTCCAGTTTCAAGTCAAGGTGCATCTGCTCCAATGTCTGCCGTGCGTTGGCATCAAAATCCCAAAGCGTATGATCAAGATCGAAAAAAATATGTTTATACTTCATGAAAATGTTTTAAATGAAATACATTCGTCATCTTCCAAAATTAAGACTATGAATGCTGTTATAACTGGTGCTTCCAGAGGGATAGGCAAAGCTATCGCAAAGAAATTTGCGGCAAACGGATATGGATTGTTTTTATGCTCCCGTCATGAAGAGAACTTATTAGCGACCGCAGAAGAATTGAAAGCAGAATTTTCTTCTGTTCCCATTCATGCCAAGGCATTCGATCTGGGTAAAAAGCAACAGGCACAGTTTTTTGCAAGATGGGTGCTGGAACAAGCGGCCACTGTTGATATACTGGTAAATAATGCCGGCACCTTTGTTCCGGGCAATATATCAGATGAACCTGATGGAGCCCTGGAAGAAACGCTTGCTATTAATTTATGCAGTGCCTATCATCTTACAAGGGCTTTATTGCCCAGGTTTATGGAGCAACAGTCTGGACATATATTCAATATGGGCTCTATTGCTGGTTTAAAAGCTTATCCAGGCGGTGGTTCGTACAGTATTAGTAAGTTTGCTTTGCATGGTTTTTCCAAGAATTTGCGACAAGAATTGATGCCATATGGTATAAAAGTAACGACCCTCATACCAGGAGCAGTTTTTACGGATTCCTGGAAGGGGTATGTGGCTGAAGAAAGAGTAATGCAGGCAGAGGACATTGCTCAATTGGTTTATACAACCAGCCAGCTCTCAGTTCAGGCAACCGTAGAAGAAATTATTATAAGGCCGCAGTTGGGAGATTTGTAATTAAGCAAGGGCTGGGGGTGAGCTGGGGGCGTACTGGGCGTTTTATTCCTCGCTATACTTATACCCAACTCCCCTTACTGAATGGAAAAAACTGGGATTGCGGCTGTCTTCTTCAAAATATTTACGGAAGTTTAAAATAAAATTGTCTATTGTTCTGGTGGTAGGGTATACGTTATATCCCCAAACGGATTGCAATATTTTTTCACGCGGCACTACTTCGTTCCTGTTTTCAATCAATAATTTCAACAGCATTACTTCTTTTTTGCTCAACTGGATCTTTTCTCCTCTTAAAGTTTTGGCTTCCTGGGCTTTAAAATCAATGCTGTTACCTCCAAAACTATACGTATCGCCAATGGAGGACTTATCCTGCAGCTTTTTGCTTTTATTAATCAGCTTTTGAATACGCAGTAGTAATTCTTCAAGATCAAAGGGCTTAGTCATGTAATCGTCGGCTCCCTTCTTCAGGCCAAGGATCTTATCACTGCTGGTATTCCTTGCACTAAGAATTAATATGGGGACCTCGTCGTTGGTCAGCCTGATGTTCTGGGTTACATTGATACCGTCTATTTCGGGTATCATTACATCCAGTATGATCAAATCGAAATATTCGTTCTGTACCGCCTTCATGGCTTCCGCGCCATCGTAGGCAGAGGTTACTTCATAACCCTCCAGCTCCAGGTTCATTTTCAACGTTTCATGCAGGTTTTCTTCATCTTCTACCAAAAGAATTGAAGGCTTTCTTACTAGTTCCATTCCAGATTATTTAGGATCAAAGTGTATTGTAAAAATACTTCCTTGTGGTATATTATTGTTCACTGTAAAATAGCCTTTATGGTCATGGGCTATTATTTTGCACAGGTAGAGCCCGAGACCAGTGCCTTTAGCATTGCGTGTTTGTTCATTGCCAATCCGGTAAAACTTCTTAAAGATATTTTTCTTTTCAGCTTCTTCAATACCAGGTCCTTCGTCTGCTACTTTCAATATTACTTCTTTGCCATTACCTGTCAGTTCACAAGTAATGGGTTTATCCCGGGGCGAGTATTTGTTTGCATTTTCCAAAAGATTACTAATCAGTAACTTTAGTAAAAGTGCGTCGCCATTAAGTGCAATGTCTGGTTGGATATTACTAACAATATTACGATCCGGGTAACGAGTGGAGAACTGGTGTACTACATCGGCGGTTAGCTTGGAAAAGTCCAGTTCTTCTCTTGAAACCTGGTATGAATGGCCCTCCAATTGCGATGAAAGAAGTATGTTATTGATGAGAATATCGAGTCTGAGTGTTTCCTGCAAAGTCATTTTCATCAATTTATTACGCTTTGCTTCATCCAACTGGTATTTCTGGAGTGTTTCCAAGTTGAGACGTACAACAGCTATGGGCGTTTTGAGTTCGTGGGTGATGGCCATTACAAAGTTTTGCTGCTGTTGTTGCAAGCGGAAATGCCGTCTTACAGAGCGGAATATAAAAGCAGCGCCGAGAATGATGAACAATAAAAAAGTAGTGCCTTCCGCTATATGCTTGAATGTGTTTCTCTTTTTTTGGTCCTCAATGATGAAGTACTCCTTTTTAAAGCGGACAGAGTCCATGCGCAGACTTTCTATCTGGCTTAATTTCAATTGATATATTTCATGGTTTTGGGATTCTAAGACCAAAAACCACCAAACCAAAGCCGAAATGATATAAAGAAGTAAGACCCAGAATATAATGGTTGCCCAACGCAGTTTTCTTCTGCTTTCATCTGCCATAGTAGAAAATATTAATAGGCAATAGACAATCTATTGCGCCTTTTTTTCCATTCTGATGCCAATACCCATTACGTTTTGCAAGGGCTCTTCGCGCATAATATTTTCAAGGGTGAAAATATAGGTGCCTGCTTTGTTAAAGCTGACCCTATCCGGATCGAGTGTAATGGCTATCCTGTGTTCATATATATCATCCATGCCGCTGGCAAGCCACCCTTTTTCGTTTGTTGCCAAAGGAAGTTCAAGGGTGAACTTTTCTGTTTTTATACCTGGAGCCTGAACGTATAGATTGAGCCATAAGTTGTTGTAATTATATCTTTCGTTATGCCGAAAAATCAAATACAATTGATATGGGGACACGGTGTCTGTAATGGTAAACTCAAATTTTGGCTTATAGCTGCTCTTCCATTCATGACGAGGTATGCTGGAAACTTTTTCGTAAAGATCAATCTTACTACAGGAAAGAAGCAGCAGACAAGAGAAAAGTAGTGAACACAGAGTAAAAAATAATTTACATTCCCTTTTCAAAATCAAAAGTTTTTTGCAAAAGTAAAGCAATAGAAAGGAGTCCGGACTTATAATACATTCAATACCTGCTCTTTTGCTTTTTCCAACTCGTCTTTCATCAATACCACGCACTTTTGAATTGTCGAATCATAAGCTTTAGAACCAGTCGTGTTTATCTCCCTGCCAATTTCCTGAAGAATAAAGGACAGTTTTTTGCCTTTTGAGTTTTCAGAATCGGTCATTACAGAGAGAAAGTATTCACAATGGTTGGTCAATCGCACCTGCTCTTCGCTGATATCGATCTTTTCAATGTAATAAATCAGTTCTTGTTCCAGTCGATTGGCATCATAGTTTTCTTTACCTACTTTTTCTTCCAGCAGTCCTACGAGGCCATCCCTGATCTTTTTTTGGCGCAGTGGCTCCAGCTCTAATATTTTCTTTTGCTGAAACTGGATGTTGTCAATACGCTGTTGTAAATCTGCTTGCAGGGCTTTCCCTTCTTCTATGCGGTGCGCATTAAGTTCTTCAATAGCTCCAAGAAGTATTTGTTCAAACTCTTTCCATTCTTCATCTGTAAGTGTATCACTGGTAGGGGTGATCACTTCGGGTAACTTTACCAGTGTGCTTAAGATGGCTGAGGTATCCAGGTTTAATTCAGCAGACAAGGAAGCGAGCGATTGGTAGTATGCTTTAGCAAGCTGGGTATTGATGGTAACAGGCTTTGCATTGCCGGTATCTTTCAAACTGATCACACAATCAACTGAGCCTCGCAACAGGTTTTCAGATAGTACTCTGCGGATGTCGAATTCAAATGGTTTTAGAAAAGCAGGCATTTTAAGCTGTAGTTCAAACTGCTTTCCATTTAATGACTTAATGTCGATTAGAAATGTTTTTCCGCCTACGGTCTGCTCTGTCCTTCCGAAACCCGTCATAGATTTTAGCATGTATATACTTTTTGATAAAGGATAAAGATATTTGAATTCTGTTGTAAATCGCTAGTAGCAAGGGTTGTTTATGCTGAAAATAAAAAAGCCCCGCAAATGCGAGGCTAATATGTAGATGGGTTAGTAAGTACAGGAAATAAATTTCCCAACACAATATTAAAAAATATTTTTTCCATACTAAAAAAAATAGGAAGATTTTTATTCACATTTTCAAAACTGTATTGTGGATTATGATTTTGTTGTTGTCTTGAATGTACATGTTGTTTGTAAAAATTATAAAGTCAAACTCCCTTTATCTTTATCAAAAAAACATGCGCTTTGAACGACCGGTGCCCATAGTTGAAATTGCATCATTGATTGGAGCAGAAATTATTGGCAATGCAGAAGGTGTTGCTACAGGCATCAATGAAATTCACAAAGTAGAAGAAGGGGATCTGGTTTTTGTAGATCATCCCAAGTACTATCAAAAATGTATCAACTCTGCGGCAACTTATATCATTATCAATCAGAGGACGGAATTTCCTTCTCACAAAGCATTGCTTTTAGTTGACCAACCATTTGAAGCTTATCTTACAATTGTTCAGCATTTTCGCCCGTTTCAGCCGTTGCAAAAGGCTGTTAGCGATTCAGCCATTATTGGTGAAAATACAGTTGTAATGCCCGGCGCAGTTTTAGGTAATCATGTGCGCATAGGAGCCAATTGCATCATTCATGCAAACGTTGTGATCATGGATCATTGTGTTATTGGAGATAATGTGATCATTCAATCGGGTACTATTATCGGTTCGGATGCCTTTTACTATAATAAGAAAACAAACAGAGATGTACACTATAAAAAAATGTTGAGCTGTGGCCGGGTTGTCATTCACAATGAAGTGGAGATCGGGGCTAATTGTACTATTGACCGTGGTGTAAGTGGTGATACTGTTATTGGTGCTGGTACAAAGATGGACAACCTTGTACATATAGGGCACGATACGATAATTGGGAAGAATTGTTTGTTTGCAGCGCAGGTAGGTATAGCTGGTGCAACTACTATTGAGGATGATGTCATTTTATGGGGGCAGGTTGGCGTTAGCAAAACACTTACTATTGGAGCAGGGGCAGAAGTATATGCTCAAAGCGGAGTACCAGCAAGCCTTGAAGGCGGTAAAAAATATTTTGGATCTCCTGCTGAAGATGCCATGCAAAAGAAAAAAGAGCTTGTATGGATCAAGCGTATCCCAAAAATGTGGGAAAAGGTGATGAGTAAGCACTAGTGTTCCCATTATAAAATGGCAAACGTCAAACAGAGAAGTAGCAGGTGTTCCTGATTCTTCTCATGTTTGACGTTTTATTAAGCAATTAGTGATCGGGCTGGTTGTGCTTTAAGTTATAAAGCGCTTTATAGAGAGAATTTTTAAAAAATAAAATGCCGTACGTCTTTCTGGTTAATCAACTCTACCGTCGGATTATTATCGAATTTGTCTTCTGCTTCTAAAATTGCCTGCCTTAAAAGATCGTGAATGGTAATAATGCCAATGAATTTATGATGGTCGTCAAATGTTAAAAGGTAGCGGGTCTTATGCATGTTCACCAGTCTCATGCAATAGGCAACCGTGTCGGTAATATCTACAATCGGGTAATCTGTGGACATTACTTCCTGAACTGTAGTAGTGCTGCTAGTGCGGCCTTTTAGAATTACGTTTCTACTGTAATCTCGTTCGGTGAATATTCCTTTAAACCTGTCGCCTTGCATTACTACCAGGTAGCAAATGTTTAAGCAACTTAGCTGGTTTAAAGCGTCAATAACGAGTGTTTCCGGGGAAATGGTATTAAATCTCTTGGATTTAGTTTCCAGGACGTGTTTTACTGTATGCATGGCAAGCTGATTTCTTCAAATATCGTTTATAAGTTTTATAAAAGCAATGATAATGCTCAGATTTCTGAAAAAGTTATTCTAGCTTAATAAGCTGGATTGCCTTTATTTTTTCGTGTATATTTTACACATACGATATATTGATTAGGGGGAAAGCTGTATGGTGTTAGTTTATTTGGTTTTAGCCGTCCTGGTATACTCTTTTTTTGCTTTTAAAGTATTTTTCACGAATTATCGTGCTCATGGGCTTTTGGTACACCTTACTTTCCACCCATGATATGATGTCCAGATAGGCAAACGACCGGGCCTCGAACCGACTTTTCTCAAATTGTTTTATTCGCTGCAAAAAGTTCTCAAATTCTTGTTTCATCTTATGGCGCGGTACCTGGAAAGAGGACCGAACAAACTTCAGCATTTCATCTTCCATTACAGTCAGTTTTTCCATTTTAGCCATAAACCTGTAAACCGACTTCATCAAAGATTCAAGAATTTCGAAATTGCCTAACTCGTAATGCGCCATCAGGTGGAGCAGGCGGGCATAGCATTGCAGGTCATTTCTAACATCTATGTTTTCGTTGATGATGCGTTGCAGATAATCGATAGAGGTCTCGTAATCTCCTGCCCCGAAGTACAGGGTGGCTATTTTGTAGTTAAACGTAAGTAAGCGGTGTTTATCAAGAAACAAAGCATATTCTTCCAGCTTTTCTTCCATATACGGAACCAGAGAAAGTCCTTCCTTAAAAGTGCCGGCCATAAAATGCTGTTTCACTTTAGCACTGCTTATATATACAAATGTTTGTACCCGGAAATTATCATGGTGTTTAGCAATAGCAGTTTCCGTAAAATCTTCAAATTCCTGAAGCACCTTTTCGAACTTTTGATAATTGCGCAGATTAAAAAGGGAGTTCAACAAGTTGTGCATCCCTTTTATATAATGCCCGGTTTCGGCATTGATCATATAAGGTTGCTCTTTGAAAAGATTGACCCATTTTTGCGTGTAGCGATAGCTCATTATATAATCCTGGCGGATATATGCATACCAAAAGTAGCTTTGATAGAGGTAAAGCCGCTCATAAAAGCCGGTGTGTTTATGGGCGTCGGCTGGCAGGTTTTCACGTAGAAACTGCTTAACACCTACTTCTTCTTTCTCGTTCCGCGCAGGCCCATTCTTTACAAACCAACTGTATAATTGCAGAGACAGGTTCGAGAGTTGCGTAATATTCCGGCGCCTTTCGTGAACATCATTTGCTTCTGCTGTCAGGCGGTCTGCACGGTTTTGCATGCCTCTTGTGGAATGAAGAATTTCAATCTTCTTTTCCAATGAGATCACTTGTATTAAAATCGTATCCTGGTTATAGGCATTGGCCTGTTCTTTTACTTTATCCAGTATTTTCAGGCTTTGCTGGTAAAGACCTTTAAAATATAAGATGCGGGCATGATCTAATTGCTCGTTCAACTCGAGTACGATGTTCTCGGCTTTTTTTAATAGCCTTAAACTAGCCAATACCTGTTTGTATAGGTGTGTCTTCAGGTTAGAAAGTTGCGGTTTTTCTGTACCCGCCATTTTCTTTAAAAGAAGTTTTTCATCGTAGTCCTGCATTTTGTCCATTGCATCGAACAACTGTACTACTTTCAGGTCTTCCTTGGCGGAACTTCTCTTAATGTAGAGCTTGAAGTGCCTTTTTTCGGACTTCTCTAAAGAATGGATCAATTGAAATAAAGTGTCAGAATAACGGTTGGACATAAAATATATGATCTTTTGAAACTCAATGCTGTAAAGGGCTTCAACAAAAAATTAACTCTTTTGGCATAATGTTGTTTCGCAATATTTGTTTAGTAAACGTATCACACATGCTTATTTTTGCTTCAGCAATTGAATGATACAGTGGGTTGGCAATCGTTGCGGCATAGTAATCGTTAACTACAAAGTTGCTTAAAGCTGTAAAGATCAGCACAAAGTATATAATTATCTCTTTTCATATGGCAAGCAATCGTTAGACGCCCTTTGTTTCTACAAGGGGCTTTTTTTTGCAATGTAGTGAAGAATACTGTAATCAGCCTCAGAACGTTTTGATAAAAGTCAAAGCCCCGTTTCTGCGGGGCTTTAACTTTAAGACTTGATAATAGTTTGGATATAAAAAGTTGTTGCTGTATCAACTGTTTATATCAGTAAAAAAAACAACAAGGGGAGAGAGGTAAATATTCATTGTCTGCAGAAACCTAAAAGCCTGTTAGCGACTTCGTACATGGTACTATACTGGACTGGCTTGGTCATAAATTCTACGTTCTTTTTAGCAAAGAACAACTGGTCGAGCGGACTGGATGAAGTTGTAAAGACAACTACAGGTACGCGCTTCAGGTCTTCATCCTTTTGAATTGATACAAGTGTCTGTTTGCCGTCAATCTTTGGCATATTGACATCCAAAACCACCAGACAAGGCAGATTGCCTATTTGTTTCATCTCTTTCAGACGTGTCAGAGCTTCTTCGCCATTATAGGCTTCTACTATTTTATAGTTTGAGCCAACGGCCTGTAGTGCATTCTGAAGCAAGTGCAAATCATCCGGGTCGTCATCCACGCAAAGAATTATATGATCTTTATAGGCATCCATGATATCCTGGGATAATTGTAAACCAGTAAGTACGGATTAACAGGTTTTACAAGGTATTTGATTAAAATGTGTTTTATGAAGGCAAAACTACTCCTGTAGTTTATTTTGATGCTGATGATTAGGTCAATACCGGTAAAGTGCAGTTGAAATGCTTTTATGTAGAGATAAAGAAGTGCCTGATAAAATTATTATTCTTATATTTTTTAGTGTAATGTATTGCTAAGGTTATTAAAATGTTATTATAGAATTAAAATCATGTTAAAGGCGTAGTAGGGGATTTCAATTATCAATTATATTGTTTGTAATTCTGATTCTTCTATTAATTCTTTGATCTCGACCTCGTTCAATTCCGTACATAGTTTGCATAATTCAATAAAGGCTGGCAGATCTTCAAGGTGAATAGCGAAACGGGAGAGCTTAAAAGTTTCATAAGGTTTGCAACTTTCGTCCAATGGTTTTTCGTAAAGGGTACAACCTTGTATGCCCTGATTAGGATGAAAATAAACATGTGTAATGCGGTATTCTTCATCTTTTTTCACCCATTTTTCTACCGGTATCTCTACAGGCCGGTTTTCATCATCAATGCAAAGGCATTTTACCATGTATCGTTCAATTTAGGGCTGCAAAGTTATGCTAATGATTGGTTTTAATAAACCGTTCCAAATACCCGTCCAGACATTTACCTTTATCTTTTCATCTTTTCGATTATTTAAAACTTAAGTTCTGCAAGCCTGGAAGGAATATCAGGAAAAGAATAAAGAACGCTTCTTAGAAGAAA
>CBKWHA010000023.1:0-35160 GCA_966674115.1 uncultured Chitinophagaceae bacterium | reverse complement strand
TCTAACTTGGTATAATTCCTCATTTGAAATTATGGATTGTATTCCAATCCCGAATTGCAAATCTTCTCTATAGTAGCAGAACATCGAATTTTTTAAACCAAACAACCATTCTGTTCTCTGTTAAAGCAAGCCTAAAGCATTCTTAATAACCGACACAAACGTTCTATTTACCGATGGATTCACCCGTAAGCACTATAGGCAATTAAACTTCGTGTTCAGAAAGCGTCTTATCTAACATCACTGAATTTCATTACACGCTAAAACTATTTCTATGGAACGAAAACATTTTTTAAAGAATGGCCTGGCTGCTTTAGGCCTTGTTGCGATCGCCCCCTTGGCAAGTTCTTGCAAGAAAGATACGGATGCTATTGCTGATACCGGTTCTACTTCAGGATCCTCCTCCGGCACAACTTCTGGCACATGTACAGTTTCCCCAACTGAAACTGCAGGTCCTTTTCCTACAAAATCACCGTCTTCTCTCGTAACTAATGATATCCGCAGCGACAGGACCGGTGTACCTTTCACTATCAAGATCACCATCAATAATAAAAATAATAACTGTGCCGCCCTGGCAGGTGCTATTGTTGACATCTGGCATTGTGATAAGGACGGCTATTATTCAGAGTATGGCGGCACAGGTATGCAATCTGTAAACTACACATCCGTACACTTTTTAAGGGGCAGGCAAACCACAGACGCAAATGGTTTGGTAACCTTTACCTCCATTTTTCCTGGCTGGTACTCTGGCAGGGCGCCACATATACATGTGCACATCTATAATGCAAGTGGCACGTCGCTTTTAGTAACACAAATTGCATTCCCAACGGATGTGTGCGACACCGTATATACTACTGCCACCCAGTATTATACAAGAGGCAAACAGGGTACAGCAAACGCAACGGATAATGTATTTTCAGACTCACTGGCCAGTGAATTGGCTACAATTACAGGAAGCGTAGCCCAAGGCTACTTACTGACACATACAATTACAGTTGCGGCTTGACAATTATAAAATGACACAACAAAGAACGATAAGGCTCTGTTACCGGAAAATAATTGACGCTACTACGCTGAAGCCATGGGACAAATATGTTTTTGAGGACACTTATACTGAATTTTTGCTGCAGGCTCAATTCTACAACCAGGAGAAAAAACATACTTCATTCTCAGAATTGATACACCATGTTCCCGGTTCAGAAAAGTTACATTTTTTGGTAAGTGCGGCTATCATTGGTTATCTGAAGCAATTGAATGGCATAGTGCCAGACGTTGTCAATACCTTAGGCATGTTGTTTTTGCCATTTAATAACTACCGTTTTGAAATTATTAATTCGGATATAAAAGATAAATCAAAACACCAGGTAGCCGTTAGTTTTTATACAGAGCCCCTTACCTGGCATGATACCATTGGTAACCAACTGATGGTATCCATTCCAGGCAAGACTGAAAATGGAGAAATCCTTACAGAGTTACTGACCATACAACCCTTTTTAAGTATTTATTCTTTAAAGCAATGATACCTCAATCACAAGCAAAAATATTTCTGTCTGGTGATCGCGGACTGATTGAACAGGAGGAGTTCAGAAGTTACAACACATTCAACCTCCTGAATGATATTACCCTGGCCGGAAACCAAAAAATCACCCTGCAGGCAGAAGAGCACTCAGATGTCATTTTGCTTCCCATTGTAGGTGCCATCAACTGTCTTGACAGCAATGGCAATGATACCCTTATAGAAGCAGGTCAGGCACAAATATATGCTGCGCCAGGAAACACAACCATTGAAATCAGCAATCCTTATGAACTGGAGTTGATCAATTTTTTACACATAACGGTAAAACGTCCATTTACAAGTCTGAAAGCTGAAACCCAGGTTTTTTCCTTCGACCTGGCGAATAACAAAAACGAGTTGATAGAATTGTATCCGGATGCCCACTATGCCTATCATAAAAGCTTTATTGGCAAGTTTGCCGGTAGAGAAGAAGCTATCTATCAGATGGAGGAGGGTAAAGGATTGTTCGTTTTTGTAATTGAAGGAGCGTTTGAAGTACAATACAGACTGTTGGAAGCGCGTGATGGTCTGGCTTTATGGAACGTAAAAGATGTAGAGATGGAAGCCCTGTCTAATGATGCGATTTTACTGCTGTTAGAGCTACCTCTCCTTACGGGGCCATACCTTCAGGCATAGTTACCGGCCCCCTGGGTTCATTTATGGTCCAGAGACTGAGGTCTTCTTCAGCTTCCAGACCTTCCAATCCAGTGATAAATTTATCAGCAGTTTTCAGTCTCACCACTTTGGTAGTAAAAAACTTGCGGGTATTCTGATCCCACCAAAGCTCAGATGTTCGAAGTGTATCACCTTTAACACTGGCCACTACTACACTATCACGCAACAATACCTTGTTGCTCGATTCCATGTATTTCCCATACAGGGCATCCAGTTCGCTTTCCTTTTTACCAGTGCTGTCGAAAAAGTCCACGTGAAGTGTCTTAGGAAACTCAATATAAGAAGTATCCACCTGGTAGCGCAGCATAAGAGGTGCAGAAAGCTTTGCTTTCATTCTGCCACCCTGGCTGAATAAGCTCACAACATTACGAGCCTCTTCTACCATTATCCTCTTTTCGTTCAAAGCACGAACCTCGTTCTCATCATTTTCACAACCGGAAAGGAAAATACTGATGCACAGGAAGGGAACCAAAAAACTTGAAACATTCCTCATACCGCTAACCTCTGATCTCTTCCCTCTTACTTCGTACTTCGTACCTCGTACCTCTAACCTCTCACCCCCTCCCTCGTACCTCGTACCTCGTACCTCGTCCCTATTAATCATATCGTCTTTTATTAAACCAAAGATCGCTGAAGTTCAGGCCCAGGGAAATACGGAACAAGTCCTCTTTCAGTCTGTTATCATTGTTGCCTCTTTTGGCATATTCTAAACCAAGATTAATGATCGTATATTGATAGGGACTCAGGCGGCTGGGAGCGATAGGTAAGCCCAGGCCAAGACTTACCCCAAACTGTGGCAGATCGTTACCTACTTTGATATAATCAGTACCTAAGAAAAAGCCGGCCCTGTAAGTAACATTACTAAAATAATTACGCGAAGGCTCAGGACGGATTTGCCCTCCTACACGCAATTGCCAGCTATCCTGTACCGAATCCATCTGGCCAAAAAAGCGGTATTCACTCCATTTGCTCTGCACCAGGTCGGCACCCAGCAACCATCCATTCCCTTTTTCCTTGGTGCGCTGTAATACAAAGCCTGCTGTATAGGAAGAAGGATAAATGATTTCTCCATCTGCTCCTGTCTTTTCAAATACGCTATCCAGTCTTGTACTACCCGTAGTTGAACTAGAAATAATTGTTTCTACGGTCTCGTCCTGAGTAGCATTGATGTTCTGCTTCCAGTTACCTGCCACGCCTAAACGCAAACTGGTTTCTTTCGACAGTTTGATCTGGTATTGAAGCCCGGCATTAAAGAACAGGTTGCCAAATGAAGCAAGCGAAGTATGTTTTGAAGTATTATAAACAGCGGAGTCGTTGAATACGGTTCTCGTTGTACTGAATTCTTTTTTACCAAACAGGTAACCCATGTTCACACCCAGGCTCAGGTTCTTGATGGCAAAGCCTGTACCAATAGTGGGCAGAAAAGCACCGCCTTCACCGTTAAACTCAGTATAAGCGCTATCATTGAGTTGGTTGTTGAAAAGCAGCTCTTTGCGGCTTACTTTATAATTGATCCTTGATATCGGGCGCAGGCCAAAGCTCAGGCCCCAGTTGTTACGCAACGGAATACCCAATTGCAGGTACGAAAAAGTGGCATTGGTAGACGAGAACTTCTGCGGCTGGTTAGGATTGCGCAATGAACGTGTATCTATATTGATACCCGCATCCAGCAACACTCGGCCTGATACCGGCTGCTTCGATTTTTCTTCCAAAAACATACGGAAAGAAGAATAAGAAGCCGGGTTATTAAAATTGGTGGTCAGAAAATCTGCATATCCTGCCGAAATGCCGCCCATAGAACGATTCACTACGTTGGTGGTAGGAACGAGATCGCCTAAACCATAGCGGGAATAAGGCGAGTTGTCCTGTGCATGCGCATGAAAAGCGCAGAACAATAGCGAAGTAGGGATGATCTTGCCTGTATATCTTTTTATAGAGCTAAACATTATTGACTTGGCTGATTGCATACAATCCTTTAAATATGAGATCAAAACTTGCAAATATCTTATTTTTCAAATGGGACTCAAAAAAGGCTATATCCCCCCCGGTTAAAAGCACGTTAAAGTTGCTGTACCTGCTACGGTATGCATCAATCACCCCGTCTATTTCTTTTGCCATGCCGTATACCACCCCCGCCTGCAGGTTGGTAGCCGTATCATACCCTACCAGGGGTACATTCCAGTCGCCTTTCACCAGCGGAAGCTTGGCTGTAAACTGATGCATGGCCTTGAAGCGCATTTCCATGCCTGGCGAAATGGAACCACCCAGGAACAGACGGAACTTATCTACAAAATTATAGGTGATGCAGGAGCCTAAACCAATGACCAACGTATTGCTCCCGGGAAAAAGATGAACCGCGGCAGCTATCAGCGCAAGCCGGTCGGCGCCAACTGTTTCAGGTTTGTTGGTGGCAACGCTAAAAGGCAGCACAGAATCCTTATTAAGCAGATGAAACTTCGTTTTGTTTTGCAACAGGCTTTCAAACTCAGGAGCGTGATGAACAACTGATGAAAGTATGCTGGCCTGTGGCTGATATTGCTCTAAAATGGCTTGTACCTGGTGCACCGGATCATCGCCAAAATAAAAAACCTCCTGAACATCGCCGCCGCTTACCAGTGCGCCTTTCTGCCTTGTATTACCAAAATCAAGACAGAGCGTTGAATCTCGATACATGCCGCAAAGATATGTGGAGTTTATAGTCCCTTCTTCTTTCCACTCACATATCGGCTCCCCCTAACATAAAACCTGTAATCAAGCAGAGCATGCTCACCTGCATAATCTACGCCAATCCGCGGCGAAGAAACAATGGATGCTTCTTCTACTGTAAACCCATCATCAGCAATATAAAGCTCCGGCCCTTGCAGGGAAAGGCCGCATTGAGAAGTATGAAAGCCAAAAGCCTTTCCTACATTACCTGGACCGCGAGTGATGGTGTGGTCCAAAACCTTTTTACCGGTACGCCGCAGCATGATGTCCACGCCTTCCATTGGCTCTACGGCACGAATAAGAATGGCATGAGGAGTTCCTTCTGTATTAGTAACAATATTGAACATTTGGTGTATACCATAGCACAAATACACATAGGCCACACCGCCTTCACCAAACATAACTTCAGTGCGTGGCGTCATACCCCTGAAAGCATGCGATGCCTGGTCCATTTCTCCTGCATAGGCTTCGGTTTCTACAATGCGGCCCGAGGTGTACCCGCCATTCCAGTTGGTCACCAAAACCTTCCCTAGCAATTCCCTGGCTATTTGCAAAACATCAGAACGTAAATAGAATGAATTAGGAAGTATATCCATGTAAGATAGCAATATATAATTTACAGCTTGAGTTCGCCCATTTTCATATTTTCACATTTGAAAATCCCCAATTTTCAAATTAACACATTTTCAAATTTTCATATTAACAAACCCGCCGTTTGCTCAAAGAGATCATCATAGCCATACAATCGTATTTTGAAGCGCATAAGTTCATTCGCCAGCACCGCTTGTGGAAATGGATACTGATACCCGGTATTATTTATACCATTCTGTTTATTGTAGGCATGTATTTTTTCTTCCAGTCATCTGGCCAGGCAGTTGCCTGGCTCAGCAACCAGATAGGTATACGGTCTTGGCTACAACAGCAACACAACGAATTCCTGAATTTTTTATTCGTTATCACAGGCATCGCCCTGCAATTGATCTTATTGCTCTTTTACTTTTCATTATTTAAATATTTATTCCTCATAATTGGTTCACCTGTTTTTGCCTATTTAAGTGAAAAAACAGAAAGTATCCTGGAAGGCAGGGATTTTCCTTTCAGCTTCAAACAATTGATGAAAGATATTATTCGTGGCTGCCGCCTCGCTATTCGTAATACTTTGTGGCAAACCGTTTACGCCATTAGCTTGATCATACTTTCAATGGTTCCGTTTTTTGGAATGCTGGCTCCTATAATTGGATTGTTTATCGAATGCTATTATTATGGGTTTTCAATGCTGGATTACAGTTGCGAACGCAAAAGACTATCCCCTGCCGAAAGCATCCACTTCATCGGGCGCCACCGAGGTCTGGCTATCGGCAATGGTATGATTTTCTATCTCATGCACGCCCTCATACTTGTAGGCTGGATCTTAGCACCAGCCTATGCAGTAATAGCAGCTACCCTGAGCTTGTATGAAGTGAAGCTGGAACCTGGGGCAAATAAAGTATAATACCATTATCATTTCACCATTCAATTTTTATTTTAGATTTTACATTTACCAATGGCCGTTTACCTGATACCCACAGTTCTGCACGAAGGACAAACAGACTGTTTACCGCAGTATATTTTGGATGCTGTAAAAAAATGCACTGCATTTTTTGTAGAGAATGAACGCACAGCACGGCGCTTCTTAAAACTGCTGTGGAAAGAAATGGTAATCGATAATTACGCCTGGTATAACATGAAGGAAGTCGGACCGGAAACCATTGCGGCTTTTAAGGAAGCATTGGAAAAGGGAGAAAACGTGGGCATCATCAGCGAAGCCGGTTGTCCCGGCGTAGCTGATCCTGGACAGCATCTGGTGGCAGTTGCTCAGGACATGAATATAACTGTAAAACCATTGGTAGGCCCCAACTCGATTTTATTAGCACTCATGGCCAGCGGCATGAACGGGCAGCAATTTCAGTTCGTAGGCTATTTACCTATTGATGTTGCTCAACGTATAAAGGCGATCAAAAGCCTGGAAGCCGAATCAAAACAGAAATCCTGCACCCAGATCTTCATTGAAACCCCTTACCGCAATAACCAACTCCTGGAAACCCTCACCAAAACCTGCAACCCCCAAACAAAGATCTGCGTAGCAGTCGACCTGACCGCCCCCGGTGAAATGATACAAACCAAAACCGCCCGGCAGTGGAAGACAGCCATGCCCCAACTGCATAAGCGGCCTGCAATATTCCTGATGTATGCTGAAGGCTAAACTTTCTTTGCCATATATGCTCAAACCTTAGTAAATTTCTATTACACTAAAACTATAATTGGCAGTGCCTTGATGAAAAACGCTTCGGTTTTCTTTCAAATCATGATGCATGAAAGCTCTTCTGCTATTTATAGTGGTTGCTCTTTTACTCTTGTTGGCAAAGACCAGCACAGCCCAAAGTGGACGACTGACCTTCCACCATGTGCCCTCACCCAAAGGCGCAATCTCTACCGCTGCAGTTACAATTGTACAGGATCCACAAGGTTATATTTGGATTGGAAATTATGGCTTGCACCGCTACGACGGCTACCGCTACACTTCTTATTATAACAATCCCCTCAACCCTAACTCTTTGTCGGACAACCGGATCGAGGCCGTCTGTGCCAGCCGCAATGGTACGATTTGGGTAAGTGCATTCGGTTACGGACTCGACCGTTTAGACCCGGCAACGGGTCACTTCGCCCATTTCCGCCATAACCCAAAAGACCCCAATAGCTTAAGCACCGATACAATAACAGCAATAATTGAAGATCGAAAAGGAATTATTTGGATAGGCTCGCACAACGGATTGAACCGTTTTGATCCAAAGACAAAAACAGTGAAACGCTTTCAACACAACCCGGCGGATCCCAATACATTAAGTAGTAATCAGGTACGGGCACTGTATGAGGACAGGCAGGGAACCATTTGGGTAGGCTGTGGAAGTATATGGAATGAAGAAAATGCCATGAAAAAAGGAGGCCTTAACCGGCTGGATCAGGAAAAGGGCACCTTTACTAGATATATACATGATCCCGCCAACCCCCAAAGCCTTATTGATAACCGCATACGTTCCATTTTTGAAGACAGCCGGGGCACTTTTTGGGTAGGCACGGCTGGCGATGGGCTGCATACAATGAACAGAGAGAAGGGTACTTTTGAACGACACACCTACAACCCGGCCCATCCGGAAAAACTAAGCCGGCCGCCACTGAGAAATATCTTCCCTTGGGCCGTTGACCATGTCACCTTTATTACAGAAGACCTCACCGGCGCCATATGGATCGGTTCCATGACCAACGGAATAAACCGCTACGATCCGGAAACTAAAAAGGTGACACATTTCCCGAATTTTAAAGACTCTGTCTCAGGCGTACAAACAAATGCAATTGGAGGTGCAGCCTGCATATCCAGGGAAGGTGTGCTCTGGGTTGGCTACTGGGAGGGTTTATTCCGTGTAGATCCTTTACAGAAGAACATCCCTTATTTTACCACTGGTGGGCAGGTATACAGTATTTATGAAGATACCGCTGCTATGTTGTGGTATGCCACTCCTGGAGGACTCAAAAAGAAGAACCGCAGGACTGGTACCGAAAAGCAGTTTGTTTCTGATCCTGGTGATGCGCAAACCATCAGCAATAACCGCATCAATGCTATATACGAAGACCGGCAAGGTACACTTTGGATTGGAACTGATCGGGGTTTGAATCACTTTGATCGGAACACGGGTGCTTTTGCCCGTTACAGATCTTATGGAGTTGAAGACAGTAGCTTGAAAGGCGGTATCATTACCGCAATCTGTGAAAACCGGCAAGGATCGTTATTGATTGGAATTGGGGGAGCTGGGGGAGGTGTTTTTCTGATGAACCCTCAGAAGGGCATACGCAAACATTACCGCAACGATCCAAAAGATTCCAATAGCCTCAGCAACAATATAATCCGCTGTATATATGAGGACCGGTCTGGTAACGTATGGATCGGCACCTATCTGGGCGGTTTGAACCGGCTACCGCCGCAGATGGACAAGTTTCAACGCTTTCTTTACGGAGTCTGGATTAGTACGATTGTACAAGATTCGGATGGCATCCTATGGTTAGGAACGTCAAATGGTCTTTACCGCAGCAATGCTGCAATGAATGCCTTTTCCCGTTTTACCGGCCCTAATGCCGAGTTTGGAGGAAGTTTATTCGTAAATGGATTGTTGGAAGATAATCAAAAAGCCTTGTGGGTCAATACATCCGACGGAATATACCGGCTAGATCCCCAAAGAAAAGAAGTAAGACTCTTCGGCAGGCACAAAGGACTGTTTGATTACCGGAGTGTGGGTTGTTATAAAGCAAAAAGTGGTGAACTTTTTTTCTCTGGTCCAAATGGTTATTATGCTTTCTACCCGGAGCACCTGACAGATAACACAAGACCACCTGAAATTGCCCTGTCTGCATTCCGGGTGGGCGATCATACAATAATTCCAGGAGGGGAAAGTCCGCTACAACAACCACTTTGGCTAACCAAGCAGATCCACCTTGATCACGACCAGAATGTTTTCTCTTTCGACTTTGCTGGTATCCACTTCAGCAATCCCGAAGCCAACCAGCACTTGTTTATGTTAGAAGGACTGGATAACGGTTGGCGCAAAGCAGGCGAAGAAAAAACAGCTTACTATTATAATGTTCCTCCCGGCCATTACGCATTTCACGTGAAAGCGGCAAACAGTGATGGAATTTGGGCAGAAAAAAGCATTGGAGTAATCGTTTTACCCCCCTGGTGGCGTACCTGGTGGGCATACACTTTATATGGATTATTGTTCTTAGGAGCCATATTGGCTGTACACAACTACCAGCACAAACGGTTGATTCAGAAAGAAAGAGAAAAAACAAGGGCAAGAGAATTGGCGCAGGCGAAAGAAATTGAAAAAGCATATGCAGAACTCAAGGCCACGCAAGCCTACCTGATACAGCGTGAGAAACTGGCTTCTTTGGGTGAACTCACAGCCGGTATTGCCCATGAGATCCAGAACCCGCTCAACTTCGTCAACAATTTCTCGGAAGTGAACTTGGAGCTGATCGAGGAATTAAATAAAACAGCAAATGAATCGGAAGAGATCAGGGCATTAGCAGCCAACCTTAAAGACAATGAACAGAAGATACACCAACATGGTAAACGTGCAGCTTCTATTGTAAAAAGCATGATGGAACACAGTCGCAGTAACACCGGCGAGAAGGGACCCACTGATCTGAATGCTTTGGTAAATGAATACTTAAGATTGGCTTATCACGGCATGCGGATCAAAGATAAAACCTTCAATGCCAAGGTGGAAAGCCAGCTCGATCCTCATCTGGGAGAGATATACATAAATACTCAAGACATAAGCAGGGTATTGCTCAATCTGTTTAACAATGCTTTCTATTCGGTCAATGAGAAAAAGCGGCAGCTCAATCAGTCCAACAAGCCGTATCAACCAACTGTGACAGTAAGTACTAAAAAAATAGATGGCAAAGCCGAGATCACTGTCCAAGACAATGGCCTGGGCATACCCGATAAAATAATTAACAAAATCTTTCAGCCTTTTTTTACAACCAAACCCACCGGCCAAGGTACGGGCTTGGGCCTATCTTTGAGTTATGATATCATCACCAAAGAACATGGCGGCGAACTCACTGTCGAGACCAAAGAAGGGGAATATGCAAGGTTTTTCATCCGCCTACCCCTCCATCCCACCCCAAACCCTCTCCCCGCCCCCACTCGTAACCCATAACTCATAACCCGTAACCCCTTACCCATTACCAATTGCTTATTGCTTATTGCCTATTCACCCTCCCCTCCCCACCTCACATTTTGTCCCTACCTTAGTCCTCGAAAAAATCTATTTATGCGCATAGGCATTGTTTGTTACCCAACATTCGGCGGTAGCGGTGTTTTAGCTACCGAACTTGGAAAGGCTTTAGCCCAGAAAGGTCACCATGTTCATTTTATTACCTACCAGCAGCCGGTAAGGCTCAACGGCTTTGTACCGAACATCTTTTATCACGAAGTGCAGGTACCTACTTACCCTCTGTTCGACTATCCGCCTTATGAAACTGCCTTGGCCAGCACCATGGTGGATGTGATCAAAAACAACCATCTGCAACTGCTGCATGTGCACTATGCCATCCCACATGCCTCCGCCGCTTATATGGCCAAGAAAATATTGGAGCAGGAAGGTCTTGATATACCAGTGATCACTACCCTGCACGGGACTGACATTACACTGGTAGGCCGCGACAAGACCTACGCGCCTGTAGTAGCTTTCTCAATCAACCAAAGTGATGCCATCACGGCCGTTTCCAAGAACCTCTGCGATGAAACCTACAACAATTTCAATATTAAAAAACCCATTCAGGTCATCCACAACTTCGTAGATGTGGAAAGGTTCAACAGGAAGCCATTGGATGCCTTCCGCAAAGTGATCGCTCCCAATGGCGAGCGCATCTTGATCCACGCCTCTAACTTCCGCAAAATCAAGCGGGTACAGGACGTGGTGAAGATCTTTCATGAAGTAAACAAACAGGTCCCCAGCAAACTACTATTGGTAGGCGACGGTCCTGAAAGGCCTACTGCCGAAGACCTTAGCCGCTGCCTCGGCATATACGATTCCATAAGTTTTGTAGGTAAGCAAGAACAAATGGAAGATATACTGGCCATTGGCGACCTGTTCCTGCTCACCTCCGAATATGAAAGCTTCGGATTGGCAGCACTGGAGGCCATGGCAGCCGGAGTACCCGTAGTTGCAACCAATGCCGGAGGCTTGCCGGAAGTAATCGTTGATGGCGTTACAGGTTATATGGGAAATGTAGGCGATGTGAAAACCTTGAGCCAGCAGGCCATTTCTATCCTGCAAAATGATGAAACATTGCAGAGCTTTAAGGAAGCCTCCGCTCAACACGCCAAAAAGTTTGACATCCACAACATTGTTCCCCTCTACGAACAACTATACGAAAGCTTCTTGGAAAAGGTAACGGTGAGTTAAGTTTATAAAAGTATTAGGCTATTTGTTTCCAAAAATTAAAGGGTCATGCGGATTGCATGACCCTTTAATTTTCAATATCCTTTATTTCTTATTTTCCCTGTTCCAATTCTTTATCTATTACCCAACCTGTTACCCACGCACAATCCCCATATCTTCAACCTCTCCACTCACAACCCATAACTCGTAACCCATAACCTCTTATCCATTGCCCATTCCTTTCCCACCCGTTAACCCTTAAACTCCTATCTCAACCACGGCTCCGGATTCACGTTCCTCGTCTCTATCATCATCAGAAAATCCACCTTTCCGCCAGAACCACCTTCATCATCAACACCTGCACGTCCAATGGCTTGCCCCGTTCTAACTGTTGTTCCTTTGCTCACACTCACAGACCCTAGATTGCTGTAAATAGTAAAATATTTACCGTGACGAACTACGATCATCATACCATCACCCAGGTTACCAACTGAACTCACCTCACCATCAAACACAGCCTTTACAGTAGTACCAGGCGATGGTGTACAAATGGTTATACCCGGATTATCTCCCTTCAGGCTTGTACCTTCAACAGTATACGTTCCATATGGGATACACACATTACCATTATCCACAGGCCAGGGCAGACGACCCCGGTTGCTTTGAAATTCACTAGCGAGCTTAACGTCTTTATCATTCAGTGTTAAATAGCTATCCGGCTTCTTCACTGGTTCGGCGGCTTTGGTTATCTCTGCCTCAGGTTCAGCAGCTTTTGTAGTTGGGGTTGTTGCGGTACCAGTTTTTGCAGCAGCATCCCTCCTTCTTTTTTCTTCAGCCAAACGCCTGGCCTCGGCTAGTTCAGCCTCCCTCTTCTTTCTTGCCTCCTCTTCAGCTTTCTTCCTGGCTATTTCAATCTCCCTACGGATCACGGCCGCAATGGCGCTCTTCAATTGGGCATCACGTTTCTTACGTGTAGCAATCTGTTTGGCCAGATCTTTCTCCTGCGACTTCAGCTTACTCACCACGGCATCCTTCTCCTTTTTCTGATCTTCCAACACCTTCATTTGCTGAGTCTGATTTTGCAGGGCCGAACTCTTTTGCGTTTTCTTTCCCAACAATTGATTCTTACGTTCCTCAATCAGCTTCTGCGTTTCCAGTATGTTTGCTACCTGCTGCTGACGATAGGCCCGGTAAGACTTCAAATAACCAATCCGCTTGAGTGCATCATTAAAGCTGCTGGCAGAAAAAATAAAATTCAGATAATCGTAGTTGCTGCGGTTCTTATAAGCATACACCACGCTGCGGGCATATTGTGTTTTTAATGTGTCGAGCTGTTTCTTCAATCGGTTGATCTCAAGATTACTGAGATAAATATCATCGTTGAGCAGCCTGATCTCTTTATTTATGTTATTGATATACTGGTTCTGCAGGTTCATTTTCCGCTGCAGTAAGGTCAACTGGCCAATGGTTTGTTTTTTCTGCCCTTTTACTTTATTATAGACAGCTTGGATCTCACTCAACTCTTTTTGAAGCGCCTGGCGCTCCTTTTCCAATTTGGCTTTGTCCTGCGCTACCTGCCCGAAGCTTAATAGGACAGCAAATAAACTGGCAGTGAAGACAATAGCTTTTCTCATTCAAGTGATTTTAAAGAGGTTTATAGTTTTTGATTGACCAAAAACCATAAACGTCATTGTTAAATTTAAATTTTACTGCTCTTATAATTCTTTGGTATAGAGAAAGGAAAATTAACATCTTTGTTAAATTCATATTGTTTGAAATCAAGGCCAACTTCAAGCTTCTTTTTCTCTACAATGGTGATTTTTCTTTTCTCTGCAAACAGAACACCGTTTTTGTTCTCATAACCGCTGTATGTCAGATCAGCGGTCCTGCTCTTGCTTAGATCAGCATCATCCAGCTTGCTCCTTAATAAAGTTCCGTCATTTTTATTGATTGTCAACAGGTTCTTGAACCATTTGCCCAGGCTTAATAATGAAATGGCATTATCGTTTGTGGTAAAAGAAACAAAATTACTATCAAGAAAAACAGCATTTCCAATAATAAGGTCCTGTAATACGGTCAGGTTAAGCGGAAGGGCGGTTACCTCCTGCAGGTAATCGATGCTGCGTACGGTATAAAGCTTTTCCTGCTTGTTCAGCATCTTCACCGAATCTTTAGTTACCAATAAGCGGATGCCCTCAATACCTAATACTGCATTTACAGACATCCAGATGATGCTGTCTTTCAACATGCGCACATGCACATTCAGGTCGTATTTTTTGTCATTGGCGTCCCGGTAGTCTACATCTATCTTGGCTGTAAAGGTCTTAAAATCTAACCTGGCAGAATCAATAGACCGGTAGATGTTTCTCATATAAGCTGCGGAATCAAATGTTTCCACAGGAGCTACTCTTACTGTTTGTGTTGTGTCTTTCTTGCTAATTGCAGTTTGAATCTTTTTAGTTGACCGGCAGGAAGCCAGAAGCACCACCACCACTAAAAGAACGCTAAAAACTCGCTTCATGATTTATAATTTTCCTGTTGAACCAAATCCGCCCTCGCTCCTTGAAGTCTGTGAAAGCTCTTCTGCGGTAGTCCACACTATTTTTTCTACTTTTTGAACAACCATCTGTGCAATCCGGTCGCCGTCATGAATGACAGCTTTTTCATTGGAAAGGTTTATCAAGATTATCTTAATTTCTCCACGATAGTCGCTGTCAATCGTACCAGGCGTGTTCAGGCAAGTAATCCCCTGCTTGATGGCCAACCCGCTGCGAGGGCGGATCTGAGCTTCATAACCTTCCGGTATTTCTACAAACAAACCGGTTGGTATCAAAGCCCTGTGCAGCGGCTGCAGTTCTACCGGCTCTTCCAGGAATGCCCGTACGTCCATACCTGCTGAACCATCAGTTGCATAATGTGGTAAAGGATTGCCCGAACGATTGATGATCTTTACTTCTATCGACATCGGCCAAAGATAAAGAGATCACAACAACCCATAAACTATATCACTTGCAACAAAACCGTCGCATACGCAACCAAACCTTCCTTACGTCCCACAAACCCCATTTTCTCAGTAGTGGTAGCTTTAATAGAAACAGCCTTTTCCGATATACCGGTAATAGATGCAATGATTTGCTGCATTTGAGGAACAAAAGGTTTGATTTTTGGTACCTGCAGGCAAAGGGTGCTATCAATATTCACCAATTGGTACCCTTCCGCTTTTACGATCTTAACTGTTTCTTGTAGTAGTATTTTGCTGTCGATATTTTTATAGCTGGCATCTGTATCAGGAAAATGAACGCCAATATCACCCAGGCAGGCGGCTCCCAGCATGGCATCACATATGGCATGCAGCAACACATCCGCATCACTATGGCCTATAGCCCCTTTATCATGAGGTACATGTACGCCACCGATCATCAGATCCCTTCCCTCACCTAACTGGTGAAAATCAACGCCAAAACCTATTCTGAAAGACATAAATTTTTGCCGCAAAGATAGGGTTACCCCCTCCTGCTCCACACAATAAAATCTGTCGCTGGTAGTTTCTCCACGCCCAATTGCCGCAGCATGGTCACCAGTTGCCCGCGGTGGTAAGTACCATGATTAAACATATGTAACAGCATTTGATACACTGGCTGTTTGAACTGCTCTCTTTTAGTGTTTTGGTAATGAAAGACATGTTGCAATGTATGCTCAGGTGCATTTTGCAACCACTCATGCCACTGGCTGTTTTGCTGCAACAACATCTGTGACGCCTCTTGCGTGCTTCCTTCAAAAGTGTCACTTGGCCTGTTGATCCGCTCTTGTAATTTTAACCGCTGCCACCAGATATATTCAGCATCCCAAAGATGTAACACGGTTTTATGCAGGCTATCAAAACTTCCAATAACAGTAGTGGTTTGCTTTTCAGGCGGTAGTGAATTGATCACAGTAAGTAATTGCTGGTTAGCCCAGACATTATACGCGGCATATTGCAGTAATAATTCTTTCATGGCTGTAAATAGCGACAAAGTTGGCGCACATTTTAATATGGCCAACAATTCAACCCTCAACTCATAATTCATTGCCAATTGTCTATTACCTATTGTCCATTCCTTATTCCATACGCGCTATTTTTGCTGACCCTATAACCCAAACAACAGAATATGGCAGACAATAAATTTAACTTCAGCGGTTTTGGATCAGCAGCAGTACACGCCGGCCATGAAAAAGACCCGCGCCATGCACACGTTACTCCTATCTATGCCTCCAGCACCTATAGCTTCGACACAGCAGAACAGGGCATGAAGCGTTTTACCGGAGAGGAACCTGGATATATCTATTCACGCTGGGGCAACCCCACCTTCACCGAAGCAGAAAACAAGATAGCTGCATTGGAATCATTCGGACTGAACATACAGGTAAAAGGTCTGCTCCACGCTTCTGGTATGTCCGCCATTACTACGCTTATGCTGAGCAACCTCAAAGCCGGCGACAAAATACTGACCCACTACTCGCTCTATGGCGGCACAGAAGAGTTGCTTCTCAAAGTGCTTTCATTGTATAATATAGAAGCCATCATCGTCGACCTGCGCAACCTCGAAGCAGCCGAAGACATCCTAAAGCAGGATAACTCTATTAAAATGATGTACCTCGAAACCCCGGCTAATCCTACCATTCGCTGTGTGGACATTGAAGCACTCACCACTCTAGCCAAAAAATACGGCCTGAAAGTGGCCTGCGACAATACTTTTGCCACGCCCTACCTGCAACAGCCATTCCGTTACGGCGTAGACTTCGTGATTCACTCTACCACTAAGTTTCTGAATGGTCATGGCAACATGATCGGGGGCATTTTGCTCGGCAGCGATATGGATTTCATGACCTCTAGAGTTGAAAAAACACACCGGCTACTGGGCAGCAATGCCAACCCTTTCGATGCATTTCTTTTGATCAATGGCTTGAAAACCCTGGAGTTGCGCATGGAGCGGCATTGCAGTAATGCTATGGCTGTAGCTGAATACCTGTCGCAGCACGCAAAAGTGGCCGGAGTAAACTATACCTGGTTACCCTCTCACCCCGATCATGCATTGGCCAAAAAGCAAATGCAGCTCGGCGGCGGCATGCTGAGTTTTGAATTAAAAGAAGGCTTCGATGCCGGCGTTCGCTTTATGAACCGCCTACAAATGTGTGTACGCACCGTATCGCTAGGGACTTGCGACACCCTGCTTTGCCATGCAGCATCCATGACACACTATGGTATCCCCAAAGAACAAAGAGAGCAATACGGTATCACCGATGGCCTCATCCGCATGAATGTTGGAATTGAAAATGTTGCAGACATCATTGCAGATATAGAAGAAGCATTACGCTAATAAATCATACATTAACCTCCACACCTAACTCAAAATTTATAACTCTCCCCACCCCCTAATTTTTAACTATGAACTCTGAACTATCAACTCATAACCTATAACCCGTAACTCATAACACGTAACTCATTAAACTTGTATAAACAAAAAATAAATGAACGTCAAAATACGCAAGGCAGTAAAAGGAGACTGCCAGAGAATGATGGAGCTGGTGCACGAACTAGCCGTTTATGAAAAAGCGCCCCATGAAGTAACCATTACAATGGAACACTTCGTAGAAAGCGGATTTGGCAAACACCCTGTATGGTGGGCCTTTGTAGCCGAAGTAGACGGGGTGGTACAAGGCTTTGCCCTGTATTATATCCGTTTCAGCACATGGAAAGGCCAACGAATGTATCTCGAAGATTTCCTGGTAACAGAAAAGATGCGCGGAAAAGGCCTCGGAAAACTTTTATTCGACCGGCTTTTTGAAGAAGCCAAAAGTCGCAACCTCACTGGCATACAATGGCAGGTGCTGGAATGGAACGAACCTGCCATCAACTTCTATAAAAAGTACAGCCCCACCTTCGACGGCGAGTGGGTGAACTGTGCTGTTAATTTATAAAAGCTACAGGAACTTCATGAATTAAACTAAAAATGACAAATAGATTAAAGTATCCCCAACCTAAACCTATTTGTCATTCCTAATACATTATTCGTTCTTCGAATAACTCTTCATTCAGCTCACTCCTTCCACGCTCACTTCCTTATCGATCTTTTGAATCAGTCCCTGCAACACTTTACCAGGGCCCGCTTCTGTAAATCTGGAAGCGCCATCTGCAATCATGGCCTGAACACATTGTGTCCACTTAACTGCACCTGTTAACTGGTCTATCAGGTTTTGTTTGATTTCATCCTTATCGATCACACCTTTTGCCACCACGTTTTGATATACAGGACAGGAAGGATTATGAAAATTGGTTGACTCAATGGCCTGCTGCAATTCTTTTCTTGCCGGCTCCATCAGTGGTGAATGAAAAGCGCCCCCCACAGGTAATACCAAAGCCCTTTTAGCACCTGCAGCCTTTAATTGCTCGCAGGCAGCTTCAATACCTTTAATACTGCCCGAGATCACCAGTTGTCCGGGACAATTATAGTTTGCTGGCACCACAACTTCGCCCGTTTGCTCCTGCACTAGGAGGCAAATCTCTTCCACCTTTTCATCAGCCAGGCCCAATACAGCAGCCATGGTAGATGGATTTTGTTCACAGGCTTTCTGCATGGCCTGTGCCCGCAAGCTTACCAATTGCAAACCATTTTCAAAACTAAGAGTACCATTGGCAACCAGGGCAGAAAACTCACCCAGGGAATGCCCCGCTACCATTTCAGGCCTTGCATTTTCAATACTTCTATAAGCGATAATAGAATGAAGGAAGATGGCGGGTTGTGTGATTTTTGTTTGCTTCAGATCTTCTTCTGTACCTGTAAACATCACATCCGAAATACGGAAGCCCAGGATTTCATTGGCTTGTTCAAATATCTTTTTTGAAAACGAACTATTCTCATAAAACGATTTTCCCATTCCAGGAAATTGAGCACCCTGACCGGGAAAAACAAATGCATGCTTCATGTAAAAGTGTTTATTAGTGTTAGTCTGCTTGGTATATTCTAACTCAACTTAGCTGCAATCAGCTTCAAAAATTCATTTCTTGTAATACTATTATTTAAAAACTCCCCATCGAAAGCCGAGGTGGTCGTTACTGAATTTTGCTTCTGTACACCCCGCATCATCATGCACAGGTGTTTGGCTTCAATTACAACGGCTGCCCCTAATGGATTCAGGCTTTCTTTAATGGCCTTTAATATTTGCGTGGTCATCCGTTCCTGCACCTGTAAGCGACGGGCATATACATCCACCACCCTGGCCAGTTTACTCAAGCCGGTAATATAGCCATTTGGTATATACGCAATATGAGCCTTGCCAAAGAACGGCAATAAATGATGCTCGCACATAGAGTAAAGCTCAATATCCTTTACGATCACCATCTCACTAACGTCTTCTCTAAACTTAGCTGAATCCAGGATAGCAACCCCATCCAGGTGATAACCATGAGTCATATATTGCATAGCCTTAGCCATGCGTTCCGGAGTTTTGAGCAAACCCTCTCGATTTGGGTCTTCCCCCAAATGCTTTAAAATGTTTGAATAGTTTTCAATAAGACATTCTGTTGCTTCTTTATCAAAACCCTCTTTTTTATGATAAGCCATTCAATTTATAATTTACAAATTACGATTTAGTATTTACGAAAGTGTCCCAACTCCTCAGTTCTCAATTATTTATTTTTCCACACCTCCACCTACTCATCACTGGTCCTAATTACTTATTCCTCCCTACCCCTTACCCATTCCCCTTGCACATTGCTTATTGCCAATTGCCCATTCTCTATGCCGGGTAATCCACAAAATTCCTCGGTGTCTCGTACAGCCGGATATAAAGTTCTAAAGACGGATCGATGTGCGGCCGCAGCAGATCAAAAATAACTATGGCGATGTTTTCTGCAGTAGGATTCAAAGTTTTGAATTCCTCTGTATCCAGGTTCAGATTCTTATGATCAAACTTCCTGATCACTTTCTCCTGCACCAGGTCAGAAAGCTTCTTCATATCCATCACAAAGCCAGTTTCTTCGTCCGGCTCTCCCACAACTTTGATCTCTATTTCATAGTTATGTCCATGATAGTGTGGCAGGCTGCATTTGCCAAAAGTTGCAGCATTCACCTCATCGCTCCATTGCGGCCGGAACAATCTGTGTGCTGCATTAAAATGCTCTTTCCTATAAACTGCCACTCGTTTCATAAACTCATTTGAACTTTATTCCCCGTAATACTCCACAAAAATTCTTGGTGTTTCATATAGTTTAATACAGTGAAGATGAACACCCTGCGGAAGACGTTGCTGCAACTGATTCCAGATGCCGATGGCCAGGTTTTCCGTTGAGCAAAGTTTTCCCTTCATGAAATCAACATCTATGTTCAGGTTTTTATGATCAAGCTTTTCAGTGATCTCTTCTTTAATAAGATCACTTAATTTTTTAGCGTCATAAACAAAACCCGTTTCCGGATTTGGTTTTCCTTTTATGGTCACATACAATTCGTAATTGTGCCCATGCCAGTTATCATTGGCACACTTGCCAAAAACCGCATCATTCTGCTCCCGGCTCCAATCCTGATTAAATAATTTGTGGGCCGCATTAAAATGTTCCACACGGGTGACATACACCATTCCAGGGTGAAATTTTGTGCAAAATTAGGTATTTGAAACTTCGGTTTGGAAACATCTCCATTTAAACACTCCTCATACCCAGATAATAAGCGCATATTCACTATTTCCCTTTTACATACAACTTATAGTAAACTTAAAGAAGATTTATTGTAAACCTACAGTAAAGTTATAGTAAACCTACTCCCCGCCACCACCCCACTTACACCACTTCTGTCCCAATCATTCTTGCCCCAACCACCAACTCATCACTCATTACTCATTATTCATTATTCATCACCATACTTTTCCTCTCATTGTCTATTGCCTATTTCCATCTCCTCACCTGCAACCAATCACTCCCTCTTCCCAGTTCATTTAACTCTCAAATCTCCATTCTAACCTTATTTTTGCCCCATGCATATTCTTCTTTGCGCTGCTACAGAATTTGAAATTGCCCCCACCATACAATACTTTCAGGAAAACCCTTTGAAAGATCACAAGCTCGATTTTTTAATTACTGGAACCGGATTATTGTCTGCCACCTACAGTCTTACCAAATATCTTTCTGCCACCAAATCTGACCTGGTAATTCAGGCCGGCATTGGCGGCTCCCTGGATCAAACACTTAAGCTAGGTGAAACCTTTGCCATCCTAAGCGACTGTATTGGCGACTCAGGAGTTGAAGAAAATAAGATCTTTAAGTCCCTCTTCGACCTGAACCTTGCAGAAGCCAACCGCCCACCATGGTTAAACGGTAAATTGGTAAACCCTACCCGCCTCCTACTGGCTAAGACCTCTTTATCACTTGCAGAAGGTATAACAGTTAATGAAATATCTACAAACGAAAAACGTATTTTATATTATAGAGAAAAGTGGAATGCGCAGATAGAATCCCTGGAAGGTGCGGCCCTGCATTATGTAGCCTTACAAGAAAAAATACCTTTCCTTCAAATCCGTTCCATTTCCAATTATATTGGAGAGAGAGATAAAACCAAATGGATGCTGGAGCAGTCAATAACTAATCTAAATACAGAAATACAACGGATACTGCCTACATTAGAAGCCGGTAATTTGTCTCTAGCTGGCAGTCAAATCCTTTAAAACTAAATAAACAATGAAATTACGCTTGGGATTCTCTCCCTGCCCTAATGATACTTTTATCTTTGATGCCTTGGTCAATCAGAAGATTGACACAGGAGGCCTCGAGTTCGAAGTGTTTTTAGAAGATGTAGAAACCCTGAATCAGTGGGCCGCCGAAGGTAGGCTCGATGCTACCAAGCTAAGCTTTCCGGCCCTGTTTCGTAACCTCTCCCTATATACCATATTATCATCGGGTTCAGCCTTAGGTAAAGGCGTAGGTCCACTCCTGATATCAAAAGAGAAAGTTGAGCAAGAACAAATATCTGATTTAAGTATTGCTATTCCTGGAGAAAACACTACAGCCAACTTTCTTCTAAGCTTTGCTTTCCCTGATGCGCAAAACAGGACACCGTTATTGTTTTCTTCCATTGAAGACGCTGTCCTGCAACACAAGGTCGATCTTGGACTGATTATCCATGAAAACCGCTTTACTTACCAGCAAAAAGGTCTGTTGAAAATATTAGACTTAGGTGAGTATTGGGAGAATAAAACAGGTTTGCCTATTCCACTGGGTTGCATTGCAGTAAAAAGAAGTATGGATAAAATCGTTCAAAAACAATTGGATAGGCTAATTCGCAAAAGCCTGGAGTATGCTTTCGCCCACTACCCGGAAATATCACCTTATGTGGAAATGCACGCGCAGGCCATGGATAAAAGTGTCATGCGTCAACATATAGACCTCTATGTCAACAATTTCTCGCTTCAATTAGGCGAACAAGGTAAAACCGCTATCAGACAGCTTTATAAAGTATATACATCACAATGGCAGGAAAAACTGTTTCTAGAATAATCAATGACTCTTCTCCTCAATTCGTCTTTTGAAGAATTCCTTATTACAACAAATTCGCTACTGTTTCATTATAGATATTCCTTACCATTTCGTTGCTATACTGCTTGTCCCGGTAAGATGCGATCCAGCGAATCCCACTGATAGCATTGGTGACGAAAACTTCATCAGCTTGTAGCAAAAGTTCTTCATTGACTTCTCTCTGATGAACTGTAATTCCAATATCTTTTAGCTGCTCTACCAAATAACGCCTCATAACACCATTTACGCATCCTTGGTGTAAAGCTGGCGTGTAAACACTATTCTGATGCACCAGGAAAACATTTGCTTTCGAAGCATCACAAAGGTTATTCTCAGTGTTTAATACTAAGCATTCATCAACCGCCTTTCCTTTTGCATAGAGCCCCGCTAATATATAAATAAGGTAATTGGCTGTTTTAAGATTTCCGATTGCATCACAACTTTTCCGGGCAAAAGGGTATAGTTCCAGGCTCCAACCTTTTTCATTGAGTAAGTTGGCATCATATGGCAGTGGCATTGTTTCTATTACATATTCGGCCATGTTAGCATCATTTCTAAAGACTGCCAATCGCACCCTTGCCGCCTGCTGCAGACTGTTTTCTTTACATAAATTAAGGACCGCCTCCTCCAATTGTTCCCGGGTAAAACCTTCTGGCAAACCAATTTGCAGCATGTGTAGCCCTAACCACAACCGATCAAAATGATAAGTGGAAAGGATAATCTGCCCATTGAGCACTTTCATGGTTTCAAATAAACCATCGCCATAACGAAAGCTTCTATTCTGTGCAGGAAATAAAGGGGCATCCGAAGGGAAAAGTTCTCCGTTCAAAGAAACAAATGTCATGGAAAGATTATGGCTTTTAAGTTTTTGTTTATAGCTGGCGAAAAACTTTGGTGGGGCTTACTTATTAAAACAGTAAGATCAAATTCCAAGCAAAATCTTCAAGAATCACAAATCTAGAATCTATAAACTGGCTAAGGTTCACTTTTGTTCTACAATACCAGCTTTTACCGCATACATGATTAAACCAGCCAAAGATTTAGCTCCTGTCTTTGTTTTTAACTTATCACGTATCGCTTCTACGGTGCGTGGACTCAGATCTACCGCTTCAGCAATTTCCCTGGTACTTTTCTCCTCACACATTAACTTCAAAATTGATGTCTCCTTTTCGTTTAAATGAATGTCTGCATTTGAAACCTGCAGCTCGGGTTCTTTTTTACTGCGCAGATCTTTAAGTAATGCCTTATTGGTCAGATCGTTAAAATAGAATTCATCATCAAAACAAGTCCTGATAGCCTGGTAAATAGTTTCAGAATCTGAATCCTTCGTCAGGTAGGAATTAGCACCGATTTCCATCATCTTAGTAATCATGGAATGGTCGTTGTGCATAGTAAGCATGATCACCTTAATTTCCGGATCTATTTTCTTGATTTCTGGCAATGTAGTAATTCCGTCCATTATAGGCATGGAAATATCTAACAAGATCACATCGGGTTTCATGTGTTTCAGCAGATTCAGCAATTGCATGCCATTCTCAGCTTCCCCGATCATTTGAATATCCCTACGGCTGGCCAAAGAAGTTTTTACACCAGTACGGAAAAGTGCATGATCGTCAGTAATGATAACTTTTATAGGGGTCTCCATATTCTTCATTGCAGTTTTTTTGTATGGAAGTGTCCATCAACTACAAAATTGCGAATAAACATTTGTATTTTACCCAGTAAATATCTTAATTAACATCAGGATTTTACGGAATTCTACATTGCGCAAAGCCGCCAGTCAGTAGCGTACATTTACCTTCATAAATCGTACATATACGTTTCAATTATAAATTAACAAGATTTTCTGGCATAATCTGGCGCAAATAATATCTAAAATCACTTCCCTACACCCTTTCCGCAACTATATATGCTTTAGGATCCCCTAATACAAACTTCCGTTTCCTGGGTGTGCAGAAAATTTCTTTCATTTCAAAACCACCTTTTTTCAATAAGGCTTGAAGTTCCGAAATTGTAAAAATGTAGTCAACGCCTTTTATGACATCCATGGTTCCTTCTGGGGAAATAATAAAACTATTTGCTTCAATACGTGCTGGATTAAAAAGGTATTTGTTCTCTGTTAAATATTTATAACCGCCCTCTACATTATGCCATACCTTTTCCTGGAAGTATCTAATGGCAATTTCTCCAATTGTCCAGGTATTAATGATAAACTTTGCACCTACAGGCAATACTGAAGCCAAGTTCTTTAAAAGCTGCGATGCAGCTTCTTCATCAAAAAAGGCAAAACTATTGCCCATACAAATGGCTGCGTCATAACTCCCATGAAAAGAGGTATTGGCAACATCAGCTATCCTACTTTCAACAGGCAAACCTTCCTTTTCAACCCTACTTTTTATTTCAGCAACGTAGTCTGTCGAATTATCTAAAGCTGTCACTCTATAGCCGCGTCTCCCCAATTCTATTGCATGCCTCCCGTACCCGCACATTAGATCCAAAATATGATTCCCGTGTACAAGATTGCAAATTTCCTCAATAAAATCCACTTCTGCTTCAGTAAGACCTTGTGGAATCAATTTCCTCCAGATCTCCTTATATATCCCATCAAAGAAGGTATTATTTACATTCTCTTTCATAATTCAGGATTCAGTTTTAAAATTTTAGACTTAGAGATTACCTTTTGTCAGAAGTATATATTTAGTAAGAGACCGCAATAGGATTTGCAGTAATTGAGAATCAGCAGTCTACAAAAGTTACACTTCATCAATTAATTTATTTCTTAAAGCATACATTACCAGTCCGGCAATAGTTTTTGCACCCACCTTTTCTTTCATTTTCTGGCGTATGGTTTCTATAGTGCGAGGACTAAGGAATACTTCTTTGGAAATTTCCTCAGTAGTTTTATCCTGAGCAATATGTTTAAGAATATTCAGCTCTTTCTCAGTGAACTTAACCGGCATTGGGTAAAACTGGCGAACAGTTCTTTTATGCTGAAGTTTTAACAAGACAGCTTTATTTACCAAATCGTTAAAGTAAAAATCATCGTTCATGCAGGTGAGAATAGCCTTATATATTTCATCAGGATCTGTAGTTTTGGATAAATAGGCATTTGCCCCCATTTCCATCATTTTAGTAATCATCTCCTGCTGATCGTACATAGTTAGTACAATGATTTTTATGCCTTCATACTCTTTCCGTATTAAGCTAATAGCATTGGTACCATCGAGTTTGGGCATTCTGATATCCATCAATAATACATCGGGCTGTTTGATCTTTAGCTTGTGCATTAGATCTTTACCATCCTCTGCCTCCCACAGTATCTTGAGATAATCTTTATCTTTCAAAGCCATTTTCAGGCCATCACGAAAAATCTTATGATCATCTGCAATGGCAACTTTTATTTGATTGGCACTCATTCAGTCAGGTTGGAATTAAAGATTTAGAGCTGAACATTTAAATGGCAACAAATTTAAATGTTTTTAATTAGTGAATGCCGGATTACTCAGAAAAGATAACATCCTTGAAAGAAATTTTTGGCGTAGAATTCCAAAATCGCACGCGCCAATCTATCGTACATCTACGATCATAGTTTCTGTTCCAATATTTATTTTAGAAGCCTCTTCTTTTCATATTTATACTAGGCTACTTTCATATGGCAGAACTGGTTTTTGACCACTTTTCTCTATGAAATGAATCTCCCGATCCATATTATAGCTCTGGTTTTTTAAATAGACTTCCTCTGCGCCTATCAAGCCTCTAACAAATAAAGCTTTTTTACAATAGTATTTTTACTATACCAGTATAGAAGTTTTACGCAATTATTTAAAGTGGTTTTACGAAGCATCTCACTAAAAGATATATCTGGCAAGGATTTGAAGGCGTCCTAAGTGTTTTTACTAATCAGCAACCCTATTGGGAAAGGTTTGAATGCATATAAAATTTACATCATTAAATAACTAAAACTTACGAAAATGGTACGCAACAAAACTTTCAGAAACATTCCGCCAGACACTTCTGTTAGCGTCGATACAATCGAATGGTGGGAATCCTAAAATTGACTGATGTTAATTTAATAGGTTTTCTATATTTGGCAAAAATAGGCCTACTATAGAAAACCTTTTTATTTATACAGCAATTTACTCAGAACTATTTCCAATTTCTATCTTTCTCTTTTATTTCAAAAGAACAAAAAGAGAAAAGACACTTTGGGTTTTATTTTATTATTCATTAAGCTTCTTTCTTTGTGAATTGATAGATGACTTTGAAATAATCGCTTCATCAAATCAAAAAATCTACCTATATAGTTTTATTACTGGCTTTGAATATGCCCTCTTCAGCTTTTTTATTTTTCTCAATGTTGTAAGTAAACCTATAAAAAAAGTTATTATTTTTTCTATAGCAGCATTCACTATCTTTCAAATTATCTACACATTATTAAATCCAAATTTATCGTTCGACTCTGTGTCGATTGGAATTGAAACAATTCTAATTCTCTTTTTTTCTTTTTACTTCCTTTACGAACAAATCAATAAACCTGAAATAATATTTCTTTATAACACATATCATTTTTGGATCATTACTGGGTTTATCATTTATCTAGCAGGCTCTTTCTTTATTTACCTTTTTGCTATTTATTTACCACCTGCAGAATTGGCGCCATTATGGCCAATTATTAATATCTTTTCAGTTTTAAAAAATATATTCTTTTCAATTGGTATCCTTGTATTTGCTTTGCACTTGAATCCCAAAAAAATGAAATTTAAAAGCTTTTACCATAATCTTACCCAATAGGCCTAATGTTTTTACTGCAATCCACCAATACAACTTCTATTCAGTTTTATATTCTTCTTGGTACGTTGGGTATGATCTTAGTTGTAGGCTGTTTGGTAGGTTTTGTCATTTTCCACCAAAGAAAGGTCATTCGTTACCAGTTGAAAATGAAAGAGATGAAGGAAGAACAACAGAAAATTCTTTTGACAGCCTCCTTACATTCACAAGAAGAAGAAAGGCAGCGCATTGCAGCCGACCTACACGATGATGCAGGCCCGCTACTAGCCACTGCTCGACTTTACCTGAATGAGAATATGGTAAACCTGGATAAATCATCCCAGCTTCAATCTATTTTCCAGGTACGCCAAATTTTGGATGATACCATCCAGCTTATACGTAATATCAGTCATAGCCTGATGCCCCCTACTTTGAAGAATTTTGGTCTGGAATCTGCAGTAAACGACCTATTCCAAAAGATCAGTGCATCCGGCAGCGTCAGTGCTACCAGCCGGTTTCATGATTACAAAGAACGCATGAGGCCAGAAAAAGAATTAAACATCTTTCGTGTGGTTCAGGAACTGGTCAGCAATATTTTAAAGCATAGCAATGCCAGCTTTATTCATCTGATTCAGAATGTACAGGGTGATAGATTCGTGATCCGGATTCATCATGATGGCAGAGGACTGGCTCAAGCTGACTTTGAAAAATTGAACAGGAGCACAACAGGTTTAGGGTTAAAAAATATTACCAGTCGCATGCAAGTAGCTGACGGCCGTATTGCATTTGATAAGGACACCCATCAATCTTATTATAAAATAACCATTGAAGTTCCAATTGATGATCCCTACGGATTCTAAACAATTGTAACTTATGCGCAATAACTTATGGAAGTAATAAAAGTTGCCATTGCCGACGACCATAAAATTTTTCGGAAAGGGGTAATACTTTCTTTGCGGCCGTATACAAACATAAAATTCGTATTGGAAGCTGAGAATGGTGAAGAATTACTGGCCGGAATATCCTCGGCTGAGCCTGATGTAGTTCTAATGGATCTGCGCATGCCTCAGAAAGACGGCATTGAAACTACAAAGATATTAAGCATACAGTACCCCAATATTCATGTTCTGGTGCTTAGTATGTATGAGGATGAGCGATTTGTATATCATATGATGGAAAATGGTGCCCATGGCTATTTACTGAAGAATGCGGAGCCACAAGAACTGCGGCGGGCGATAATGGATGTATATGAAAAGGGGTATTATCTTAATAACTTTGTTAACAAAATATTACTCAAGCGTTCTCATGCCAGACAAAAAGTAGTTCCATCTTTAAATAGTGAGATCACACTAAATGATAAAGAAAGAGAAGTTCTCAAACTTATTTGCCTTGAGTTTACCGCACAGGAGATAGCCCAAAAAATGGATATTAGCCCTCGCACGGTAGAAGCTATCAAGAACCGGTTGATGGAGCGCTTTGGCAGTAAAAACACTGCTGGATTGGTATTCTTTGCCGTGAAGAATAACCTGGTGGATTAAAAGAACATTTAAAACTTCATCTCCGGCACATCTCCATGGATGATTAATTTGCCAGCGGTCTTTGCTTTTATTTCTTCCACAGTAACACCCGGCGCTCTTTCAATGAGCTCAAAACCATTAGCTGTAATGTCTAATACAGCAAGGTCTGTAACTACTTTTTTTACACAGTTGACACCTGTGAGCGGTAATGAACATTCAGGCAATAGTTTAGATTCTCCTTTAGGATTGGTATGCATCATGGCAACAATGATATTTTGGGCACTTGCAACTAAATCCATTGCCCCCCCCATACCCTTAACCATTTTACCTGGAATCTTCCAGTTAGCAATATCTCCCTTTTCACTTACTTCCATAGCTCCCAGAACGGTCAAATCTACTTTGCCAGCCCTGATCATTCCAAAACTTTCTGCACTATCAAAAAAAGCTCCACCAGGCAATATCGTTACCGTTTCTTTACCAGCATTGATTAAATCAGCATCGATTTCTTCTTCTGTAGGATAAGGGCCCATGCCTAACATCCCATTTTCGCTTTGCAACATTATAAAAATATCCGCCGGAATATAATTTGAAACCAACGTCGGTATCCCGATCCCAAGATTCACATACATCCCATCCTGTAGTTCCTTTGCTATTCTTTTGGCAATTCCATATTTGTCTAAAGCCATGAGATTTGTAGTTTATGATTTTAATGCTTAAGGTTAGATACCTTTTTAGTATTACTCCTAGACTCTCACATTCATCAGCACATCAACTCATTCTCACTGTTCTTCGTTCTATTCTTTTTTCATAATTCTGCCCCTGGAAGATGCGGTGTACATAAATTCCAGCTACGTGGATGTGATCAGGCTCCAGCTCGCCTGGTTCTACAAGTTCTTCTACTTCGGCTATGGTTATTTTTCCAGCTTTTGCCATGGGAACAGAAAAATTGCGGGTTGTTTTTCTGAAAACAAGATTACCATATTTATCACCTTTCCATGCTTTAACAAGTGCAAAATCTGCGTATAAAGCGGTTTCCATCAAATACATCTTACCATTGAACTCCCTTACTTCTTTACCTTCTGCCACTTCAGTACCATAACCAGCAGGAGTAAAAAAGGCAGGAATCCCCATACCTGCCATTTGGATGCGAGTGGCCAAAGTTCCCTGAGGCATTAGGTCAACTTCAAGTTCTCTATTTAGTAGTTGTCGTTCAAATTCGGCATTCTCACCTACATATGAGCTCATCATCTTTTTGATCTGACGGGTTTGGAGTAATAAGCCAAGGCCAAAATCATCAACACCTGCATTGTTGGATATACAGGTTAATTCCCTAACTCCTTTTTCAACTAAAGCTCTTATACAGTTCTCAGGAATACCACAAAGTCCAAATCCTCCTAACATGAGCACATCTCCATCCTTTATATCATGCATTGCACCCAATGCATTTTTGTAAACTTTGTTCATGTACTAAATTTAGAGCTTATTTATAAAGCGATAAAGTAAGGCTTTATAATTTTTATTACAACTGGAGAATGGAAAATTTGTAGGGTAAACTCTTTACTGCGGCTTAACCATCTTAAATGCTTTCAACTTTTCAATGGAAAGCTTCCTGATTTTAGTTGTATCGTTTTTAACAGTATCGCGTTTAACCGCAGCTCCACTATCTCGTATTACCTTTTGTGGCTTTATGACAATGGTAGCAGTGTCTCTTAAAGCCATTTGCTGTAACGAGTCCAATACTATTTTAAGCAGGTCTGGCCTTGATTCGTAAAAGTGGATATTTTTCTGAAACGCTTCCTGTGAAAGTTTATGTGTATTTAAAACTGTACGATAAAGTTCCATCCGCTTTGCAGGTTTCCTCATCATAGTGTCTAAGCTATATGAAGCAAAGCCATCCGCTTGTATCATATCCCACATAACATGCTGCATTTTTTGGGGAGGTAAAATTCCTTCGGGCATATCATTGCCGGCATTGCAACCTATAATTGAAAATAGAAAGAATATAGCTATGATCCTGCTCATTTGATTTCTTTATAAGCTGCTGCATTTGTAATGTCCAAACGACTCAGTAAATCCCTTGCCTGCCCTTTAGTATTGGCATCGCCTTTACTAAATATTTTCACAAGTTCTGTGCTTTTTCCCTGAAAAAACAATTGCACAGCCATCAAATTAGGATTTTCTTTGTTTAAAATGTTTAATGTTTTTAAAGCATTTAACACCCCTACTCTTGCCGAATCTTCTTTTTCATAAAATTGATCTAATCCCTGACGGTAATAAGAATAAATGGCCTCGTGAATAAGGTTAAAGCGATTATCTGTAAAGTTCTCAACCAGACGGAAGCGGTTACGGATACCATCAAATGTTTTCCATCCTGAAATATCTCTTCCTTCAGGGGCATTATTTACAATATTAAACGCTTTTTGAAAATAAGGCTCACCACCGCGGGGAGAAAAGGAATCGTAATCCAACCCTAAAATAATATTAACATAATATGCCAATACTGCCGTCAGATTAGCCACCATCGGGTCGGCGCCTTGTATACGATTTTCATTAAATTCCACCGGTTGAAACTCCACATACCGAAAAACGAGATCATTATCCTGAAAATTTATCAAAGGCGATTGGTAATCAGTATTGTACACTGGCCTTGCTGCCTGAATGGTCAAAGACGCTTTATAAACATGCTCACTCAAAACCTGGTCAATGCTAATCATAAAATTGCATTGAATCTTTTCTTGTGGTGTATAAGTATCTGAGGTCCATTTCCTGTTATTCAAAAAATTAGAGAGGGAGGACTGCAATGTTTGAAACACTTTTTTATCTACCTGTGTGCCTACTTTATTGGACAGTATAGTTAACCTTGCCTGCAGCTCCTGGGCAAAACCATTACTGATTATTGTACTAAATAATAAGAGGAAAATGATCTTCTTCATTCAATCATTTCAATTATGGAATCAACAATATCTTTTGCTACTAACTCTTTTGATTTGGTTGGATAAGTTCTTTTCTCACCCCTCTTTTTAAAGAGTGTAATCTTGTTCGTATCTTTTCCAAAACCTGCCCCTTCATCTCTTAAAGAATTCAAAACAATCATATCAGCATTCTTTTCTTCTAATTTCTTTAAAGCATAGCGCTCTTCATCTGCTGTTTCAAGAGCAAAGCCCACTAATATTTGTTTATCAGTCTTTATCTTGCCAAGACTTTGGAGAATATCTTTTGTTTTTTTCAATTTAATCTCGAATTCACCTTCACCTTTCTTAATCTTTTCTTTTGCCATTTGTACAGGCGTATAATCGGCTACAGCAGCAGACAAAACAGCAATGTCATAGTTTTTTGCTTGCTCCATACATTCATTGTACATTTCTTCAGCCGCAGTTACCCTGACAATATGAATGTTTGGTGATTTAGGCTTTAAAGAAACTGGCCCTGATACTAAAACAACTTCGGCTCCACGGTTTGCCAGCTCCTCAGCTAGAGCATAACCCATCTTTCCGGATGAATGGTTGCCAATAAAACGCACAGGGTCAATTGCTTCGTATGTAGGTCCGGCAGTAACTAATGCCTTTTTCCCCTTTAATTGTACCTTTTTTCCAAAAAAGCTGTTAATAAACTGAATAATATCATCAGGTTCAGCCATCCTGCCTTCTCCGGTTAATCCGCTTGCCAATTCCCCATGTTCAACAGGAAGCAAATGGCAACCATTATCGGCCACTATTTGGAGATTTTTTCGGGTAGTGGGGTGGTGCCACATATCCTCATCCATTGCAGGAGCAATCATAACCGGGCAGGTTGCAGATAAATAAACTGCCATCAATAAGCTATCGCAAAGGCCATGTGCCATTTTGCTTAATGTATTGCAACTAAGCGGCGCAATGAGGAACATATCTGCCCAACGACCTAAAAGAACATGATTAGCCCAGGCATCTTCATTAAACAGATCTACTAAAACTTTATTCTTGGATAAGGTCGATAAAGTCAATGGGGAGACAAAGTCCTTAGCGGCAGGAGTCATAATTACCTTTACTTCAGCTCCAGCCTTTATTAACAACCTTACGATCAGTATGCTTTTATATGCTGCAATGCTACCAGTAATTCCAATTATTATTTTTTTTCCTTGTAACATAGCTCTGGTTTAAAGCCTAACCCACCATACATTAAAAAAGAACACCAAACAACTTGACGTTTGTTTGGTGTTACATGCTAAATATCTTAAAATCAGTAACTTAGAAGTTCATTAATTATTGGAACAGATCCTCGTCACCTTTACGGAAATGGATCTTATCTTCAAAAAACTCTTGCGTAGCTAATAAAGCAGGGTTTGGCATACGCTCATAAGCCTTTGAAATCTCAATTTGTTCTTTATTTTCATGAACTTCTTCCAGACTATCCGTATGTGTCGCAAACTCTTCCAGCTTGTTGTGTAATTCCTCTTTAATGGTGATGTTTATTTGGTTAGCTCTTTTTGCAATAATGGAAATTGACTCGTACAAATTGCCTGTTTTTTCTCTTAGGTCATTTAAATTACGGGTTTCTACATTATTGGTAGTGCTTGTACTAAGTTGTCGTCTTAGACGGCTCATTTGTAATGTTTTTAATATTTGATTGTGACAAAGTTAAATAATTCTCTATTTGCTTGGCCAAAGGACTTTGTGGAAAGCGATCCATAAAGTCATTACACTCCTCAATTACCTTTTGATAACGCTCTACTTTTTTATCTTCCACACTCAATTCTGCAAAACGAAAATAGGATTTTACAGTCATCAGTTTGTATTCATCAGCCTTAGGTGAGTCGGGATAGGAATTTAATAAAGAACTGAATGATACCGCAGCTGCCCTGTATTGACCGATATCAAAATATAACTGAGCAGACTTGAAGTCTTTGGTTTCCAGCTTGTTACGGCATATATCAATAATTTCAGCAGCCTGTTTGTTGCGTTCGGAGCCCGGATGAGTATTAATAAATGTCTGCATCATACCAATCACCTTCAGTGTATTAGTTTGGTCCAGTTCTGGTTTTGGTGACTGCATATAAAATGTATAAGCACGCATAAATTCAATTTCTTCCGCTCTCTGGCTATTTGGAAACACCTCAAGATAGGTCTTAAAAAGGTTCTCAGCATTTAAATAATCCTGCTGATTATAAGCTGTGTAAGCGTATTTATAATAGATATCCTCAAACTCAGGCCGGCCTTTGAAGTATGGAATTACGTCTTCATAAAGCTGCTGGGCGAAAGTATATTTCTTTTTAGCAAAATATTGCTCAGCCATCCTCAACTTATATTCAGGGTCCTTGCTTTTCATCACTTTATTGATACCCTGACAGCTTATGAAAAAGAGAGAAATAAATATTATAAATAGGAAACGCATAAAAATTTGCAAAATTAGTCGATTAAGGCAAAATTTCTTTAATTTCTGCAATTCTCTGAAAGTTTTGCGTTAATATTTATCCAACAAATAAAAAACCCTCCGCTCTGGAGGGTTTTTTATTTATCAGTATAAAACTTATTGTCTTCTCAAATTCGGGTGAGGAGCAGGAACGTTAGTTGGACCTTGTTCACCAGAAGCAGCAGCACGCAGATCAACAGTGTTGCAGTCTCCACCTTCCATACCGTATTGGAAGATCAGGCGATCACCGCTGATACCTTCTCTTTCTACCAGGTGGTTGATCACTGCATTTACACGATCCCAGCTTCTTTGTTGCTCTGATTTAGTAGAAGCGCAGTAGCCAATTACAACGATTCTGCACTCTGGGTTGTTACGAAGGCGGGCAGCCACACTAGCAAGCAGGCTTCTTGCATCTTCGCTCAGGCGAACTGAATTACCGGAGAATGTAATGCTTGGTAAAGCACCCAAAGCAGCAGCACAAGCGCCAGCAGTAGTGTCAATAGCCTGACAACCTTCTGGACAAGGACATTTACCCACACCATCAGCATCAACTGGCTGGCAAACGGTTGGAGTAACCAATTCTTTATCGCGAGCATCAGGAACACCGTCACCATCAGTATCGCGGCTTACACCGTGTGAATCAACAGGAACACCTTGAGGAGTTTGTTCCAGGTCAAACTGGTCAGTTACACCATCACCATCAGCATCTGGTAATACTGGTTTTGGTAAGCGCATCAGGCGAGGGTTGCGGATTTCGCTGTAGGCATAATCCAGTGGGTTTAACCACCACAAAGGTTCAACTGATTTAGCACCGATATTATAGTTAAGGCCAAGAGATAAATAGTTATAAGTATCGTAGTCTTGGGTGAGAACAGGTGTAGTAGGAGTACTGCCTTGCTCAGACCAGCGCTGACCATCCAATAAATCGTCTTTTGTAACGGTAAAGCGATCTTCTAAAGCCAGGTTGAAGCGGTTGTTTAATTTGAATGCGATACCAGCACCTACGTGTCCAACAGGTTTAAATGTGTTACCAAA
>CBKWHA010000022.1:0-35322 GCA_966674115.1 uncultured Chitinophagaceae bacterium | reverse complement strand
CGGTACCAAGGTGCGCATGGGAACCCCTATATCGCTGGTGATTGGGAGCGGTGTTGGAAATATTGATATGGCAGTTCCTAAGCTTATTGGTTTAACCTATAACGAGGCGAAGATTTTACTGGATGCGCAAGGATTGATTTTAGGTTCTGTAGTTCCTGATCCTATGGTAAGGGATACTGGAGCTGCATTTGTATACCGGCAAAGTCCGGAAACCAAGACCGCGCAAGGTTTACAGTTCAGGATCCGTCCCGGGCAAATGATAGATGTGTGGTTAAGTGTAGAAAAACCCGTTGTGGATTCTACCATAGTACAACAGCCGCAACGTGTTGGTGATGAAAATCTTTAATAAACAATTTTACATAATTCAAAATAAATAAAATGAAAACAATCACTGTTGATGAATTAAAACAGAAAATAGACAGAGGCGAAAAAGTGAACCTGGTAGATGTACGCGAACCGCAGGAATACGCAGAAGTGAACATAGGTGGCCGCCTTGTGCCTCTTGGTAAAGTGCAAACCATGCAGGTGGAAGAACTGGAAGATTTGAAGGATGAAGAGGTAATTGTTTATTGCCGCAGCGGCCGCCGCAGCATGCTGGCTTGCCTGGTACTGGATCAAATGGGTTTCAAGGATACCTATAATCTGGAGGGTGGAATCCTGGCCTGGTTGGAGAAGTATAAAGCAGAAAAGATATCATAAAAAAAGCTGGCTCATCAAGCCAGCTTTTTTATTTTCAAAACCCTCGCAAATTCAGGTTTAGAATTTTATATTTAATCCGAATGTCCAATAGAAACCGGCCATTGGATAATAGTAATTTTCAGTAATCAATTCTTTGTTATACAAATAGCTATAGGTATAGCCGTTTGGTTCATATTTCTTATTAAAAATATTGTTTGCCTGTGCAATGATGCTGATATCTTTAAATAGTTTATGCGCAAATGAATAACTTACTCTTACATCCTCAGTGAAATATTCATTCAGCTTTCTTGCTTCATTGCTTGTATTATCAAGATATTGCTTACCAACATATTTACTCAGAAGATCTATTTCCAGGCTCTTGATAGGAATCAGTCTTACTGTTGCTGCTCCAATGGTATTGGGAGAAAACGCAATGTCTGTTTTAGCATAAGTATTAAGCTTCTGTCCTCCTGCATCATAATCATCAATAAACTCCGTAAAGTTCAGAACTTTATTACTACTCAATGTAAGGTTTCCTGAAAGTTGGAGCCAGTCAGTTAAAAAAGCGCCAGCCTGCAATTCAACCCCTGTTCTATAACTCTTATCAATATTGGTTCTGGTGTAGGCGCCTACATCATTTATTTTTCCTGTAAGAACCAGTTGGTCTTTGTAGTTCATGTAGTAAAAGGTAGCGCCAACGCTATAGTGCTTTGTCTTTTTTTCCAGGCCAATTTCCAGGTCGCGGAGCCGCTCCGGTTTGGGAAGTTGCGATACTCCGGCCTCAAAATCATCACGGTTGGGCTCTTTCTTCCCTATGCTATAAGATGCATAAGCCAGCACATCATTGTATTGATAGCTAACACCAATTTTAGGGTTAAAGAAAGAATACTGTTTATTGATTCGTAAATCAGGGTTATCACGGAAACCATCAATGCGGTGCCGCACTGTTCTGTATTGCAGGTCTGTATAGATATGGAAATTAGGAAGAACTTCCTGTTGCCATTTAGCATAGGCCGAAGCGTCATTTTTCCAGGCATCTAAATTATACCAACGGTGTTTGGGATCGGCCATGCCTTCTTTTGCCCAAATGAGATTGCCATAGTGATTACCGTTGTATTTAGTTACTGCCCCTCCTAAGGTTAGTTGTGTTTTACCTGCCTGGTAAAGAAGTGAGAACACGTCTCCATAATATTCATTGTCTAACCATAGTTGACGGATGAAATCAGAAGTTGTGATTGTCTCACTTCCTTTTACCTGATCAGGCAATCCATATTTTGCATAAGTTTCATCTGCTTTATACTGTTCATAATAACCTTTTCCTTTTACATAGAACAAACCATTATTAAAGGTCAGGGTCGGATTGATGCGTTGGTTGTAGAAGAACTGGTAATGGTCCTGTTTGTAATTATCTGTTTCATTATCATAAGGCGATCCAGGCTTTTCCATACCGGCATAATTTATTCTGCGGTTTGTTTTCAGGTCTGCCTCTGAAACGCCATACCAGGCTTGGTAAGTTTTTTCTTTACCAGAAAAAATATTCAACCGGAAAGTTGTTTTATCACTTATGTAAGCCGAACTTAAGTAGTATGATTTTAAATCGCTGCTAGCCCTGTCTATATAACCATCACTGGTGATATTAGACAAGCGGACATCTGTCGTAAAATGACCGCCTATCAGTCCGGTACCCACTTTAAGGGTATTCTTCCATGTGTTAAAAGAACCATAGCTGTTATTGAATTCTCCATAAGGATTTGTAATCAGCTCATTGGTACTTAAATTAATAGTTCCACCAAAAGCACCGGCGCCGTTTGATGATGTGCCAACCCCTCTTTGTACTTGTATACTAGTTAAAGAAGAAGCAAAATCAGGAAGATCAACGAAAAAAGTGCCCTGGCTTTCTGCATCATTATAAGGTATGCCATTAAGTGTAACGTTGATCCTGGAAGCATCTGTACCCCGTATTCTAATGCCAGTATATCCCACGCCATTTCCGGCATCTGAGCTCACTACCGTAGATGGTGTTTGATTCAGCAGGAATGGCAGATCTTGACCGAGATTTTGTTTTTCTATAGCTTTCTTGTTAAGATTGGTTTTAGTAAATGGAGCCAGATTGCCAGCTCTGGTTGCCCGTACTTCTACAGGCATTAGTTCTGTAGTGTCCTGGTCGATACCTTGTGACCATGCATTGCTTGTAAGAAGCATAAAGGAAAAAAAAGCAATCCTTTTCATTTGTTACATTGGGGTTTAATAAATGAAAGGGAAATGCAACGGGAGAGGAGTTCCTCCCTGCGCAGGCATTACCCTGATCAGGTTCTGCGGGTATGATCTCAGTCTTGACGCCTTTTGGCGGCAAAACACCCCGGGAAACGCTGAAAAATTAATTTTAGCGGCGCAAAGATAGACAAATCTTTTTTTGTGAACTGCTGTAACCTTTTGCATCTTTATACGTTCCAATAAAAAACCAGCATATGAAAAAGTTTGTATCTGTTTTGTTTCTTTCAATTCTAGTTTTTATTGCTGCAGCCCAAAAAACCATCAACGACCCCAATGCTGAGCTAAGAACGGTGCCCTCATTTCATGCCCTTTATATTTCCGATGCTTTTGACATAATCCTAACCCAGGGTAATGAAGAAAGTATTGCAGTGAGTGCAAGCGACAATAAAATGGTTCCTTACATTACTTCTGAAGTGACTAATGGTGTTTTAAGACTTGGATTTAAAAATGAGAAGAATTCATGGTTTAAAAATAGAAAGCTTAGAGCTTACATTTCTGTCAAGAATTTAGACGAATTAAAAGTAGGCGGTGCCTCCGATGTTAAAATTGAGGGAACTCTGTCTGTCTCAAACCTGAAGCTTTCTTTTTCAGGAGCCAGTGATCTTTCGGGTAAGTTGATGGTAAACGGAAGTTTCAATGTAAACCTAAGCGGGGCATCTGATTTGGATATTGAAGGTTCAGCCGGGGAAATGAATATTGACGCAAGTGGTGCCAGTAACATAAAAGCTTTTGGGTTTACTGTGCGGTCGTGTTCAGTTAAAGCCAGCGGTGCCTGCAATGTGCGTATCAATGTTGAAAAGGAACTAACTGCTCACTTATCTGGCGCAAGCAATGTATATTATAAAGGCGCTGCTATGATTAAGGATATTAAGACCAGCGGCGCAAGTAATATTTCAAAACAGCGGGAAAGCTGATGTAGTAAGGCCAAATAATTCATACCAGCTCTTATGATTCCATACCTAGCAGGTATGGATTTTTTTTTTGCTTATTTTAGGTAGAGAACTGTTGTATAAAATCCAAGTCCTCTCAGTATAATTTTTTCCCATTCTTTCTGGCCGGCAGTTCTATGGAAGCTGTCCTGATTAAACATTCCTGCACCGAACCCTATACTTTTTCCTCCTGATTCCTCAATCCACTCCAAAGCAACAAGGAAGTCATCTTCAACGTATATGTTATACTTTTCCAGATTTACAGTAAAGATCCCTTTACTAACTTTTTTAGAAGAAAACACTGGTTCACTAAAAATCTTTTCTAAAGGCAATTCATTTCTTACTGCATATATATTGATTCGTATAGGTATGTTGTTCGTATAGTTATTGGAATTGATGATAAAGTTCACATCTTGTATTACTGCTGGAGCACTCTTAATTTTCATTATGGTACCTACTTCTTTATTCTTTTGATAACCAGACCTAAACCTCACCGTCATCGGCTTAAACTTTCCTTTATTTCCAATTACTGCCTTTTCAAATGTTCTGGGGGTTATAGCAATTTTGGTTTGGATCGATTTTCTTTTTGTCAATTCAATGATTAACTCTCCTTTGCTTACCTTGGAAACCCTTTTAATATCAATAACAGCAAATGAAACATTTTGGTATCCCAATGCTGATATCCTTAAAGTATCTTTATCGTATTCAGGAGTTAGTTTCAATGTAAAGAGGCCATATTTATCTGAAACTGTTCCTTTGTTTTTCCTGATAATTCCAATATGTACATAGTTGATAGGAATTTTTGATTCAGTATCAATGATTTTGCCAGTAATTTTTTGTGAGCGTGCTGGTGAACATAAAAGGAGAACAATGGATATCAGCAGCAGCTTCATTGTAGCAAAAGTTTTATTCTTTTAATGTGGTTTCAACCCAAGCTTTTCCATTATCGCGTCCTTCCTTGATTTCGAAACAGCAAGTTGTTCTCCAGATATCATTTTAACATAGCCACCATCAGACCGAACAAAATGGGTAACGTAATTTACATTAATAATACTTGAATGATGAATTCTTTGAAAAATATCGTGGGGTAATAGCTCTTCAATATCACCTAAAGTCTTTGAAACCAGTATATAATTCTTATGGTCGAGAAAAACTTTGGTATATGCTCCTTCGGCCTGGCAATAGATGATATGATTGACTTCAACAAACTCATAACCATCCTTGTTAGGTAGTGCAATTTTCTGCTGGGCAGAAGGCTGTTTGATATTTTGTAACAGGTTTTCAATATTAGCCTGTCCCTGTTGATGCCGTATTTTCTCTTCTGCTTTTTTTACAGCTATCTTCAAATCATTGGCATCTATTGGCTTCAGGAGATAATCAACTGCACTAATTCGGAATGCTTTGGCCGCAAACTGGTCATATGCAGTGGTGAAAATAATACTGAAGTTGATTTGATCCAGCACTTCCAGCATTTCAAATCCATTCATCCAGGGCATTTCAATATCAAGAAAGATAAGGTCAGGTTTATCTTTTTTTATAGCCATAATACCTTCTTTGGCTGAATAGCATATACTTGCGATCTGAACCTGCGGGCAAGTGGTCTCAATGTCTTTCTTCAGGCTACCTGCATTTTGAGGTTCATCATCAATTATTAAGGCTTTTATCATGACTCTTGCAGATTGAAGGTTATTATTACTTTGGTTCCTTTCGGTTGTTGTTCGTCATATTTATCAATGATTTTTATGGAAGCAGTAGTGTCGTTCAATAATTTTTCCAGGTTTAATCTTGCTTGCGACAAGTGGACTCCTTTCGATTCATGGGTTGCCATAACTATAGGTTTATTTTGCTTGGATAACTTTCTACCAATACCATCATCATCCACTTCACAAATAATAGCATCCTCAAAGCCTTTAACAGATATAGTTACACAACCCTCATTTTTAGGAACAATGCCATGCCAGATGGCATTTTCAATAAAAGGCTGTATAATTAGCGCTGGAACCATTAAAGATTTCAAGTCCAGATTATGATCGATATCAAAGCCATAATGTAGTTTACCATTCAGCCGCATAGCCTCGAGCTCTGTGTACAATTTGCAGGTTTCCAGCTCATCATACAAACTGATCTGCCTCTTATCAGAATTATGAAACAACGTTCTGATCAGTTTGGAAAAGGTGGTTAAATAATCAATGGAACGCTGGTTTTCGTTATTCTGGATCAATGCTTTGATGGAATTCAGGCAATTGAATATAAAATGAGGATTCATTTGGGCACGAAGAGCCCGGGCTTCCAACTCAAGCAATTCTTTTTCATGTTTTGCTTTTTGCCGCTCCTGGTATCTGACAGCTTTTTCTCTAAGCTTTACAATGATGAAAGTAATAATGGAAAGAAAAGCGATTACTGATGTCCAGAACCACCAAGTTTTCCAGACCGGTGGCATAATATTGATATAGAGTTGTGTTTGAAAAGGCCGCCAGTCTTCATTGCCTACTCTTGCTTTTAAACGAAAAATATACCTGCCAGGAGATAAGTTATTTAGCTGGGCCGGAATATTTGAATTACCCGTAAATGGTAAAACAACCCAATCATTTACGTAACCTTCTGCCATCCACGCAAACTGAATATTTTCACGATGGACAAACTCTGCTATGGAAAAGTTAATGGAAAGGGAATTTTCATGATATTTTAGGCGGATACTTTTGAGTCCTTTTAAATTTCTTCCTTCAGCATAAGGAATACCGGATACTGCAATATGTGATATGAACGGCGCATAAGCTGAACTATCCAATTGAACAGATGAAAAAGATTTACTTTCTTTATAATAATCAGTATAGTATAATCCGCCACCTTTTACTACAAACAAATTTCCAAATCCATCAAGTTTTATATCAGTTGTATTATCTGGCGTTTTCCTAAAAATTGAGTCTTGGATGAATGTATATTTACCTGTAGTCGTATTAAATATGGCAGGCAATGTATCGCGTATGGCAACAAACAGTTCATCAATAGATTTTCTGCAAAAAGTTTTAATAGAAAAATGAGTGCCATAAGTATCCTTTTGATGGTAAGGAAAGAAACGAAAGGTGTTAGTTCGGGCCTCATAGAATCCCATTCCTTTTTCCATCGAGCTGAACCAGATATTGCCGCCTCTGTCTGCTTCTAAATGAGTCACTGTTAGATGCAACCCGTTAATAATGTGGGTATATAATATGTTTTTCTTTTCTTCATTTGATTTATTAAACCGAAACAACCCTTTGTTAGTTCCTATCCAAATAATATTTCTATTAATAGGATCTTGTGTAAATGAATGAACACCTGCATTGTGAGCTAGGACGATTTGTTTATATAATTTCTCACCCTTTGTTATTACAAAGTTGCCAGATGAATCAAATACACCGTCATAAGCTGACAATATAGCACCATTCTTTATGAAATAAAAATTATCAGACCGGGTGCCAATAAAAATGTTACCATCATTATCCACCCAGATTTTTGTAACAGTTAAATGAGGTTTATCCTTCGGTGGGAAGCGAAAAGGTGCAAATCCTTGCCCACCTTCATCTCCAAATTGCCAAAGAATCTTATTATCATGTGAGACGAAAAAAACAATTTTATTAGGTCCACCCTCACATAGGGTTCTAATACTATCTTCCCCGACATAATTCCTGATCAACTTCTTACTTTGACCATCAGGGCCTTGGTAAATAATCATTTCCACTTCCGTTCCCCTATCACTAATTAACCCGAAACTGCTGGTGAATTTGTGAAACCCTGTTCTGGAGCAAAGCACTTCATAAAAGCGCAGGGACTTGGTCAATGCAAAACTGTCGCTTTCTTGAAAATCAAAGTGTTTAAACACACTTTTACCATTTTGTCCAAAGCCTATAGATAATGAAAAAAGAAAGCAGCAAACCAAGTTAACTTTTGCTATGAGGAATGGAGACAACATCCTCTTTTAAAGCTACGCAACCATTTCTTGCCTTCCAAGACCAAATTGATAAATCTGCTAATTGCGTTGGTATTTTGATCCTTTCAATTGGCAGGTGGTTTTTCAAGTTGATAGATAGTTTTTTTAAGATTTATAAAATTAAATAGTTTGTCTGTCATATAAAATCTACCAATTGCCAATTGGGTATTGACATTTCTTTTACGGCGATCTATTTTGCTCATGTTTCCCGGGAAGAATAATTAAATACACATCCTGCACCCCTGAGTTCCCCTTCAAATGATCCCTTCCCCTTGATAGGCATAGTCAACCAGTGATCTCTATGAATTCCCCTTAAACTTAAGCAATTATGAAAAAGTACATCTACTACCAAACAAAGCACATCAGCTTGTTTTTGGTACTGCTTGCCGGTTGTGTTCAATTTTTGAACCCACAGGGCTTTTCTCCTGAAACACAGTCCCGTTTACAAAAAGTAATTGAAGGTTTTCAAAACAACCCTGCCAAACCTTTTGTGGGTGGCATATCTGTAGCTGTCAAAATAGATGGTCTGGCTTTCTGGAAAGGTGCAACAGGCTATGCTGCGCGGAACGTTGACGATCAAAACAACCTGTTGCTTGGCGGCACACCTTTTACTACTGCTACTCTTTCTAGGATTTACAGCGTTACAAAGACCTTTACAGCCGTATTGGTGCTGGAATTGGCTAAAGAAGGCGTTTTTAATCTGGAAGATCCTATCAGTAAATATCTGCCGTTGATGAACCTCTACAATCCAAATTTGAATCCTTCTGTAACAATTCGTCAGTTGCTGGCTCATGAAAGTGGTTATTCGGATTGGGAGGAGAATATGCAATTGCAGATAGCCATTGCTTTTGACCCAACAAGGAAATGGACGCCTTATGAGTTAATGGCATTCACCAACCAAGATAATCCTCCCGGTACAGTGCGCAGATATTCCCATAATAACTATGTTTTTTTGGGGGCCATAATTGAAGCGGCAACAGGCAAACCTGCGGAAGAGCTTTACCGGGAACGCTTTTTTGAACCGCTTGGTCTTACTTCCATGTACTTCGCAGGCAGGGAGTCTATAGGAAACCGTGGCACACTGGCTGCCCCGCATGACAACATCAGCCCGTTTAACCAAATATTCTTAATTACCGGTCAGCCAACTTTTCCGGATGCTTATACAAACATTTCAAGGTTTCCTTTTACGGCAATTGAGTCATTGGACTTTACCGGCGGCGGTATCATTTCCAATGCAGCCGACCTGGCAAAATGGGGTAATGCTTTGTTTACAGGTAAGGCTACCAGTAATTCAGTTTTGGGCATGATGCTCAATTCAATACATCCTACTCCTGATGAGTTTGGTAATAAGCTAGGATACGGCATAAAGAATACGCCTTTTATCAGTGGTACGTTTGATTTCATTGGCCACAATGGTTCTGCTCCAGGTTACCGGTCAGCAATGTTCTTTCAGCCAGAAAAAAAACTAACACTGGTTGTGCTGACCAACTTTGCAGGCGTTAGCCCTTATGATATTGCCAAAGCTCTTTATGAAGCGCTGCCAGATTTTACAGGTGGTAACGAGAACAGAAAAGAAGCTAAGATCATTCTTTGTTTTAAAGGTAAAGACCATACAGTTGCCCGCCCGGCTGCCCCTGGCTTCATTGAAAAGGGAGCTTATCTGGGACGATGTGAAGAAACAGAATCAAAAACAGGTACCAAATTATCTTCAAAAAATCAAGGTAGGATAAAGGAAGAATCTGCTTTGACTGTTTTTCCAAATCCATCTAAAAGCAAAATCACATTCACATTCCAGGCAGAAGAATCCGGAATGGTGAATATTAGCCTTTTTGATGTTAGTGGTAGATTAGTAGCCAGGCTTTACAATGGAAATTTGGAAAAAGGCACAGTAAAGCAGGTTCAATTTGATACAGGTAAATTACCATCCGGTATTTATCTAGGCCGTGTGCAAACAGCAACCAGGGTAAGTCAGCAAAAACTGGTAATAGAAAAATAAGTGTTTAAAAAATTTTTTATGAAACCTTGTTTAATGCTTTGTTGGATTGTACTTCTTTGTGCAAAAAATGTTACAGCCAAAGCAAATATTCTCATTAAAAATGATACCTCCAGGATCAACATTATGGTTGCTAACACAGTAAGAGACTTTGACTTGTACACTAAAACGCTTTTCATACGGGCTAAGATCAAAAGCATTTTTAGTAAAGGAAAATTCATGGTAGTTAGTGCCCGGTCTTCTGAAGATATGTTTCGAAAAATTAGCTCTTTAATGCAAAAGAAGAAGGCAATGTTAGGCACGCTTTGGTTCGATTCACATGGGTATTACAAAAACGGTTATTCTTCATTCAGTATAGGTCAGGAAGAATTCAGTTACCGTACGATCAGCGATTCAGTTAGAACTGCGTTCTTGAGGAGCTTATCTTTGTTTTGCGATCATGAAACTAAAGTATTAATTGGCTCCTGTTTTGGTGGGGCCACCTACCAAAGGAAACTTTTCAAAGATTCTGTTTATACCCGGATGAACGGGGATTCGCTGATGATGGTGCTTTCCGGCTTGCTCAACGGTAGCACTGTTTACGGTAGCGAAAGCTGGGTGATGATGAAGCCCGGAACCTTTAAAAACGGTTATGCTTTTGCTGGATTTCCCCCGGGTAAAAAGTTTAAAGACAAAACCTTCGAGCCCGCCTGGAAAAAAGTAGGCGTATGGAATCAGTACTCATCTAAAACAAAAATCTTCCGCTCTATACCCACTGTAAGTCTGAATGAATTTGCAGAATTAAAAGTGATGAAAAAACATTTTCATCATAAAGGTAAAAAAGAAAAAAGATTGGCTCGAAAAGTAAAACAGTTGAAACCTGATTTGTACACTTTAAATATTGTATCATGAAAAGGCTGGCTTTTCTTTGCACCAGTTTTCTAAGCTGTGTATGTTTTGCCCAGGAGAAAAAACTTTTCACATCGTGGCAGGCAGCCGTTTCCAATAATCATAGCGCTATACCTTTTGCTTCCTTTAGCAGACTGGCTTATAAAGATTTTAACCCGGGTTTTTCTTTCGGTCCCAGTAAGAACATTTTTCATTCTAAGCATGTTTTCTTAGGATTACGTCTTCATTATTTTCATTTGCAAAAAGTACAACACTGTGTAGCATTTGCTGGTGAAGCTGGTTATAAAATTGAATTGCCTGCCGGCTTTTCTTTTCAGCCTAATTTAGGTGCAGGCGTCATGCAGGCTTTTCCTGAAGGGAAATTGTTTAAACTGAATAGCGAAGGTGAATATGTAAGGAAAAGAAACCTGGGGAGGACGCAAATATTGCTGTTACTCAACGAAAGACTGGAGAAAAAAATAACCTCTAAAGGCCTCACTGCCTTTCTGGCCTATCAGCAAATTCTGCAGGCACCTTTCATTAATGAGTATGTTCCTCTTCTGCCATTCAACAGCTTATTGATTGGGATTTCCATTCCTAACCTTTAATCAGTTATTCTATGCGTTATCTATTATTATTCTTCGTCTTGCTTATATCCATTGGTTGCCGGAAAGACATTGTTTCGCATACCAATGTATCTGTAATTAGAGCTCCGTGGCCAGATAACAGCACACAACATCCGAAAAATGCAGATTTCAGTGAGCTTTTGAATAAATATACCAAAAAGGGACTAACAGGTATTTCCTTGCTTGTATCAGATAAAGATGGCATCTGGATCGGTGCTGCTGGAAAAGCTGATTTAGAGAAAAACGTAGACTTTTATCCAGGTCAGGTTTCTAAAATCGCTAGCATTACGAAGTTGTTTATAGGAACACTTGCATTCAAATTATTTGAAGATTCTTCTAATACGCATTTAGGTTATAATTCTTTACATCAGCCAATTGCTACCTGGCTGCCACATAAGATTATCAAAAAATTGCCTAACGGTAATAGAGTAACCTTTGGTCAATTGCTGAAACACGAAAGCGGAATTCCAGATATCATTGAAGACGCATCATTTTATCTGGCAGCATTAAATAACACAACAAGATCCTGGCGTCAGGAGGAACTCCTGGAATTTGTTTACGATGATGAGCCTGACTTCAATCCTGGTGATACAGCCATATATTCTAATACCAATACACTGGTGGCTTCATTAGTTATCGAATATGCTACAGGCCGCAGTCATGCTGAACTTTTAAAGCAATATATCATCCAATCGCTAGGGCTGCAAAACACTTATTATCAAACGCATGAACCACTGCCCAATACTGTAGCACAGGGTTATTTTGACCTGTATAATAACAACACACTCATAAATGTTTCTAATATCAATACTGGTAGTGGTAACGGCTATGGTGGCCACTTTTCCAATATATATGATTTGTATCGATTTATTGATGCTTTGTTAATAAAGAAAACTCTTTTGAGCGCAAAATCTTTGCAAATCATGGAAACTTATGGCAAACCTGACTTCCCCAATCAGTACGGTTATGGTATTATGAAAAAGTTTATAGACAGAGATGTAAATGCCGGTATTGGCCATTCCGGAAGGGATTTAGGCTACACAGGAAATCTATTCTATTTCCCTAACAAAAATGTAACGCATGTTTTTTTGATCAATTATGGTACTGATGCCAAAAGCAAACTAAGAGAAGTGTTTGATGCATTTCAAACCGAGTTGCTGGATATGACGTTACAGTAAACTTGTATATGAACTTTTCATAAACTACAGTTAGTTTTCAATTTGGTTTCCTCACCCATATTCTATTAAATTCCTTTAAGCTCTATTTGATTCAAATAAGGTTCTAATTCATCTATGTCTTCAAAGCTCTTGGTATAGACTACTTCATCACCATCTTCATTAAAGAAAACTTCTACGTAAAAACTATTTAGTTGGAACAAGAGGGCATGTGTGCTATCTGTTTTTCTATCTGCAATACAAGTCCCATATAGCAAAAGGCTTCGGTGCTGCTTTTCCTCACTCATATTTTTGAATTGCTGCAAATTCATATAAGTCCAAATTAAACCAGTAGTAAGACAAAGAAGGTGCCATCAACTATGGGTATTGCTAAGGGGTATCTGCATGGTAGAAACTTCTCCTCAATAGATAAGATAAAAGTTCAGGTTTATCCACATTTTATAAGAAAAAGTTCTTATTGCAGAGCTTTTTAAAGCGCGTTGCAAACTATCCATGTCAGGCATTATGTTTGGTTTCATTGGCTAAATATCTCAAGTAAACTTTTTGTGTAGATAGGTTGTTGTGTGGTGTTGACGATAAGGTAGTCTTTAAATGCAGGCTACCTTTATTATTTAGCTATCGCACACATCCGGCTGCAGCCCAAATCCAACCTGATAACCATTATCTTTACAAGTATTAAAGAAGAAACAAAAGCCTTTCCCTTAACCATGATAACTAATTATCATTTGTTACTTCATAACATTAGTGATGGCATTTTAATGCTGGATAGTGATGGTTATATAAAGTATTCAAATGAAGCAGTTACTAAACTGACAGGGTATACTTCAGGCGAATTGAAGAATATGCCTTTCTATTATCTCTATAATGATGATAGCTACGGTAACTCCATCAAAGGTGAATACGAACTTGGCGTCGCATTGAAAGAGGGAAAGTTTATTTCAGAGGGGTGGAAAAGAAAAAAGGACGGATCCAAATTCTGGGGGGAAATGAAATTAACTCCTCTATATGATGAACAAAATTCATTTGTCGGTTATAGTTCCACACTACGCGATTTAACTGAAAGAATGAAAATGGACCTCGAGCTGAGACAAAATGAGGAGCGTTACCGTTTGATGGTAGAAGGGGTAAGAGATTATGCAATTTTTCTATTAGATACCAATGGATACATTGTTACATGGAATGATGGGGCCAAGCGCATCAAAGGTTACTCTGCAAATGAAATTATAGGTAAGCATTTTTCCATTTTTTATACAGCCAATGATCTGGAAAGTAAAAAGCCCGAAAGGGAGCTTAAGATCGCAATTCAAACGGGAAAGTATGAAGAGGAAGGATGGAGGGTGAAAAAAAACGGATCATTGTTTTGGGTCAGTGTGGTCATTACGGCTTTGTATAATGAACAAAATAAGCTTATTGGTTTTTCAAAGGTAACTCGGGATCTGACCGAACGAAAAGTAGCAGAAGAGGCGCTCCGCCAAAGTGAAGAACAATACCGTTTATTGGTAGAACAGGTAACCGACTATGGAATTTTTATGCTGGATGAAAAAGGACGGATCGTCAGTTGGAATGAGGGCGCCAAAAAAATCAAGGGTTATACTGCAGATGAGATCATTGGAAAATATTTTACTATTTTCTATCCGGAAGAAGATATTCTAAATGGTAAGCCGCCTAGAGAATTAAAAATAGCAAGAGAAACCGGTAAGTACGAGGAAGAAGGCTGGAGGTTGAGAAAAGATGGAAGCCGGTTTTGGGCCAATATCGTCATTACTGCTGTCTATAATAGTGAAGGTATCCTAATAGGTTATTCAAAGGTGACCAGAGACCTGACTGAAAGAAAAGCAACAGAAAAAGCATTAAGAGATAGTTATGAAAAGTACCGCCTCTTATCAGACGAACTAAAAATAAAAAATGCGGAGTTATCTAGTGCCAATAGAGAACTGGAGCAGTTCACTTCCATAGTATCTCACGACCTTCAGGAACCAATCAGGACCATCAAAAGCTTTCTGCAGTTAATTGAAATAAAACTAAGCAAAGGCCAATATGAAGAATTAAACACTTACATCAGCAAGTCAATTAATGCTGCTAGCCGGATGAGAGAGCTCATTCAAAACTTACTTCAGTATTCTCAATTGAATAAAACTAAAATTGTTGAAGAAAGCGTAAATGTGAAAGAACTGGTCAATGAGGCCTTACAAAATTTAAGGGCATCTGTTGATGCCAGGAATACACAGATATCCGTTGAAAGCGAGGTGGATATCATTCAAGGAGACCGTGTGCAGTTGGTGCAATTGGTTCAGAATTTACTGAGTAATGCACTAAAATTTACAGAAGCAGAAAATCCACAGATAAATATCAAGTGCAATAGAGAAAATGGTCACGTAAAATTCGCTGTATCTGATAATGGTATTGGTATTGCCGAAGCCGATCTAAATAAAGTATTTGAGATCTTCAGAAGATTACACACAAAAAAAGATTATCCAGGAACAGGAATTGGGTTGGCCATCTGCAAAAAAGTAGTGGAAAGGCACAATGGAAGAATTTGGCCTGAACCTAAACCGGGTGGAGGAACTACTTTTTATTTTACGCTAAACGAGGAAACAAAAGAAACGTTACCTGATCATGAGAAAGTTTAAAATTATTATTGTTGAAAATGATGAAGATGAACAACTCTTTATGAAAGAGGGTTTTGATGCAGCAGGTTTATTTGAAATAATTGCGCAGGTAAAAAATGGGGATACCTTGTTCGAATGGCTACAGGACCATGCTGCTACATTACCCGATGTTATTTTATCGGACCTCAACATGCCGGGAAAGAACGGTTATGACGTTATTGAAGAAATAAAAGCCAATCCCGGTTATGCCCACATTCCTGTCATTATCACTTCTACCTCTTCTACAAAATCTACTATCGATAAATGTTTGGCATTGGGTGCCGCCGATTACCTGGTAAAGCCCGATACATTTGTACTATACGAACCATTTGTAAAAAAATTGTATCAATTGATTGAGGAGAAAGAGCTGGTAAAGTGAACATTTCCTTCCTCTTATGCCGCTGTGTTTGTTGTCTCTCTCTTTAAATTGTAAATTGTTTATTATGAGAAAGGTATTCTTAACACTTCTGGTAAGCAGTGTAGTGTACAACACCTACAGTCAAACTCCGGCCGACAGGGAAGCGGTAAATAATGTGGCAACAGCTTTCCTTAATAGTTTTAAGAACCACAACTTCAGCGATATGGATACCTATACTATACAGGATGTTAACGTGATCAATCCTGCGGGTATGTGGTGGAAAAAAAGAGCTGATGTTCAGAAAGCCTTTCATACCTTTCACCAGACTTTTTTCAAGAATGTTACCATGACCGAAGAAAGCAGATCCGTTCGCTTTATTGATCCTGATGTTGCTATTATTAATCTCATCGTTAAAATGAGTGCTTTTTATCCTCCTGATGGTGTTGACCGCGGTAATAACAAAAGAGGAGATAACAGAAACGTTGCTACCATGGTGGTTGTAAAAAAGGACAACAAGTGGCTGTTGGCATCTGCTCAAAATACTGCTATCGACGAGCAGGCGGCACCTATTAATCCTGTAAAGCAATAAATTGGAAAAGCCAATTCAGGCTAACGCTCTGTTTTAAAAAATCGGCTTAGCTTTATATAAAGCTTAGTTTATGCAAATCCGAAGCTTTAATAAGCGTGATATCGAATTATACAATTTCACGCTCGACAATCTCCCTGAGGCAGTATTCTGGATCGATTCCTCTTCCAAAATTCTACAGGTCAACAAAATGGCTTGTCAAATGACTGGCTATTCAAAGGAAGAATTATTATCAATGGCGATCCTGGATATTAATCCAACCCCTCTTATTAAAAACTTCAAAGCATACTGGGCAAAGCTTAAAAAAGAAAAAAAACTAATTTTCGAATCACTTCACCGGAACAAAGCCGGTTTTACATACGATGTAGAGATTTCAGGTAATTATGTTGAGTTTGAAGGCCAGGAGATTTCATGTAGTATCGTACGCGACTTGCGCAAGAAAAAATATGAGGAGCATTTGCTGCGCACTATATCAGAACAAACATCAGGACTTACCGGGCAGGATTATTTCTACGAACTGGCTAAATACGTCACAGCTACCTTAAACGTTCGTTATTCAATAGTTACCGAATGTTCCAATGAAGAAAAAACCAGGGTAAGAACCCTCTGCTATGTAGATAGAATGGAAGTAAAAGAAAATATAGAATACGACCTGCAGGGTACGCCCTGCGACATTATCATGAAAGGAAATGATCTTTTTCAGGCATCAGATGTGCAGAAATTCTATCCACGTGAAAAAGGTATTGAATCATACATCGGAGTTCCTATTTACAGCCCAGCCACTGGTGAGGTATTAGGACACATTGCTGCATTCGACCCACAGCCAATGTCAGTAGAACAAAATCAAACTGCCGTTTTAAAAATATTTGCTGCCAGGGCCGGTGCTGAGATCGAGCGAATGGAAGCCCATCGCAAGCTGGAAAAGACAAACCAGGAATTACAGCTACGGCTGAAGGAAATTGAACACCTCAAAAATCAACTGCAAGCCGAAAACAAATATTTGCAGGAAGAGATCAAATTGAACCACAACTTTGAAGAGATCATCAGTGTCAGCAAAAACTTCCAAAAAATATTACAGCAGATTGAACAGGTAGCAGAAACTGATGCTACTGTTTTGATCCTGGGCGAATCAGGAACTGGTAAGGAACTGATTGCAAGAGCCATTCACAATATAAGTCACCGTCGCAAAAAGGCATTGGTAAAAGTGAATTGCGCAACCCTGCCGGCAAACTTAATTGAGAGTGAGTTGTTTGGCCATGAAAGGGGGGCATTTACCGGGGCCATGGAAAAAAAGATCGGCCGCTTTGAATTGGCTGATGGAGGCACCATTTTCCTGGATGAAGTAGGCGAGCTTCCGGTTGAATTGCAGGCTAAATTGCTGCGGGTATTGCAGGAGGGAGAGTTTGAACGCCTGGGTAATCCAAAAACCTTAAAGGTGAATGTTCGGGTCATTGCTGCAACCAACAGAAACCTCGAACAAGCTATTGAAAAGAAAGAATTCCGGGAAGACTTGTATTACCGCTTGAATGTTTTCCCCATTTATTGTATCCCGCTCCGTCAGCGTAAGGATGATATACCCTTGCTGGTGAAGCATTTTTGTCAAAAGCATGAAGCAAAAATTGGTAAAAAGATTACCAATATTCCCACAAAAGTTATGGAGGCATTAGTAGCCTATGACTGGCCTGGCAATATCAGAGAACTGGAAAATATAATTGAAAGGGCCCTGATATTAAGCCGGAACTCTACCTTAGAGTATGGCGACTGGTTACCAATTACTAAAACAACTTCTGCCATACATAAAGCGTTAAAGCTTGATGAAGTGGAAAAAGAACATATCGTAGATGTGTTAATATCTACAAATTGGAGGGTAAGTGGTGAAAAAGGAGCTGCAAAGATCTTAGGCCTCAACGCAACCACGCTTGAAGCGAGGATGAAGAAACTGGGAATAAAGAGAGAGGTTTGAGAGGAGCATAATTCCATCTCAGCTTTTTTCATTGAACAACTTCAGATACATATAGTTTTCCCTGAACATGCGTACTCCGGATGAGAAATTCATATATGGTATTCTGGTATATTGGCGGTTCAACTTGCTAATAGTATATAAAATTTTCAAGTGCCGTATGATCTCTCTCCACGCATAAAAAATGGAATGTTTAGGATCGTAAATATGAGTAGGTTCGCTACCGGCACCATTGAGTTCAATAATACTAAAGTTTTTCCCTTCTTTTAATTCCTCCCAACTGTTAAAGCGCACATCCATCCTTCCATAATAATATCCATCAACCTGAGAGCAAATAGAATCAATAGTCGTTGTTAATTGTTCATCAATCATATGGCTGATGTTAACAAACTTGGCTCCCCTTGCATGGTTGCCATAGGGGACCAGAATCTTTTCTTCTCCTTTTTGTAAAACAGCATCTAGTTTATTGCCATAAGCTTTTTTCAAGGCAGGTAGTTGTAAAATATAACGTTTGTTCCTTTTTAGGAGTTCAATAATAGAAGATTGACCATCACCCGAAATAGTTAGAAATTCTTTTAGTACGATCCCGGATATTTTTCCTTTTTTTTCATTGGGTAGACGATAGTAAAATATCCCAACTTCATTATTATAAGGAACAAACTCCTGTATTAAAAAATTTACTTTGGAATGCTGTGCATAATCAATGAGGTCTTGTAATGTATCCAGTTTTTTTACGCCCATACCGCGCATGCCAATATCAGGTTTGCCAATCAAAGGAAACTGAAGGTTCAGCTGCTCTACTTGCTGTATTACTAATTCAACAGGAGTTCTTTTTGTAAAGAAGGCCGTAGTTGGATAATATTGTTGGGGTATAAGGTCGTAAATGGCTTTTTTAGACTCCATTAAAAAGCCTCCGTTCTTTATGGTTGGGTTGCTGGCATTGAAAAAGAATAACGACTTGGATTTTAAGCACAGCCAAAGCCAATAAGGATATATGAATGCATAAACAGCATGAAAGGGCCAGTACTCCCAGTTGAAAAGCTTGATAAAAAATGGATGGTGAAGAAGCTTTTGCATAATATGAAAATCAAAACTTGTTAAAGAACAGTTCACCGCTGGCTTCATAGCCACTGACAACATCCGTATAAGAAATGCTCCCTTTGAAACGGTTTAATGCAACGCTGGTAATACTCACTGTAAATACTTGTCCATCTCTGTTCATGATTAAGTTGCTTTCCTTACTGTCATCACCAGCAAACCGGTGAAAGTCAATAACCTGGTGCTGTTCGGGTAAAGAATGTTGATGTAGCCACTCAGCAAACCAGGTTTCTCTTTTAATTCTTGTCTCTTTATTGTACAACGTAGCAGATGACCAGATGTAAGGTCTTTCAACTGAGAGCGAACGGCAATATCTATTTTCCTGTACATCCCACCTGCATTCATACAAATGATGATCCTGCCAAATGATCATGGTAAATGGCTCTATTCCTTTCAAAAAATGCTGCTGAAAGTTTCTGACCGGGTTTTGATCAGCCATGATCTCTAAAAATACAAGTCCCCTGCTTTTACGGTAATATAGTTTCTTAGCATGGTTTTCAAAGGCACCATTCAAAAGCACACCTGCATTACCATTACTACATAAGGTTATCCATGTGCCACCAGCATCACCGTCTTTCGGAAATATCATTTCACAATGATTAAAAAGGTATAGTTCAGGTAGTAAGGCTGGTTTCCGCCTTTGCTTTTCATCCCGGTTTGAAGTCAGGTAAATATGTTCTTTTCCTGGTATAAAGCTTACTGTGCACATACTTTTTTGTATTTGATAGTAGAAGCAGCAACACCATAATTGGAAGGCAATTCAATATTCGTTAGTTCTTTGATGCCAACGCGTATTAATGCCATATGATGGATTGTATGTTCCAGGTTGTAAAGTACTTCTCTGTAATAAGTTGTGAATATGATCATCTCATCATGTAAGGTCTCATGATAATTGGCTTCCAGCAATAGTGATTTATCAGGTTGATCCAGGTTGTGTGCAATCTCAAACAGCAGATCGCATGCGAAGGCTTTATCCGTTTCAATTCTAAGATCGCGGTTTCTTTTTTCATAGTTCACAATACCCGTTGCATATCCTTTATTCAGGCATAGAAACAGTTCAATAATGTGGCGTACATGTTGCCCAATTGTTGCCTGGAATAGCATACTGCTGGGTGTTGTATATTGTTCTGTAGTTAATTGTTCTATGGAGTCAATCAACTGTTGAAAGGAAAACTTAATAGTTGAATGGATTTGCATAACACTTCATTTAAATCGTGACCACTTTTAATTCATATATAAGTTACAATAAATAGCCCAATTATTTAATGTAAACGTTTCAATAAGTTTATGACATCAAAACGGTTATCATACAGCAAAATGCCAGATGAAAAAAGCACAAGCAGGGCATATATAAAAAGCTGTCCCCCATCATTTTGAACACTGATACCCAGTTTTGTCAGGTGAAAGAAAATAGCTCCTGACATCAAACCAATGGCCAGTAACGCACCAAATGCAGTTGTTGCAGGTATAAGGATTAATATGGATGCTGCCAATTCCAGGATGCCTGTGCCAATTCTCCCCCAGGGCTCAATGCCAATGGTTGAGAATATAAAAACAGATTCAGGCGCAGCCGTGAACTTGAAAAACAATGTTTGCAGTAAAATAACCGCTGCCAATAGCCGTAATATCCACATGGCTATAGGTAAATAATTAAGGATCATAGTTCATGATTTAATGAACCAAAGCTACTAGGGTAGAAAACTGAAGCTTGTCGGAAATATGACAATTAGAGGAAGAAAGTAAAACTTCCAACATTTTGGGAGTTTCCTAAGATATTGGGAAACTAAATCAAAATAAGAATGCCTGTTTCAGGTTTCTAAAAACTTTGTAATCCTTTCCTGTACTGCATTTTATTGACTTTTAGATAAGTGTCTTTCTCATTGGTACTGATTTGGACTTAAATATCATGCCGAAAATAAGTACATGAAAAAAGAACTCACCAAAGCAGATTTTGAAAGGTTAGTAATCAATAGAACACATTTATCGATTGTAAAATTCAAAACAGAATGGAGCGGAGCCTGCCAGATCATTTATCCTATTTACGAAGATCTGGCAAATACTTACCACAGCATGGCAGATTTCTTTATCGTAGATGTGGATAAAGAACAAACCATCCATGTACAATATGGCTTAATCGAATTTCCTGCTATTCTTTTTTTTAAAGATGGAAAATTGATCGACCATGTAATAGGCCTAACCTCTAAAACCAACCTGATTTATAAGATAGAAAAAGCTCTAACCAACAAGACCAACCATAAACAATAACTATAAACAATAAACCCAAAAAACCTTACACCATGTTCGACGAAATGAGAAGCTATTATTTACGCAGTCTTTCAATCTTTTCAAAACTTTCTGAGACGCAGATCCTGGAAGTTGGCAATGCTGTTCGATTCAAACAAGTATATCGTAATGAAGTTGTAAGATATGGATCTAAAGAGCTAAGCAAAATATTTATTTTACTGAAGGGGAAAATAAAATTGACGAGCTTGGATGATGACGCAAATGAATTGGTAAAGGATATACTGGCTGATGGGGAACTTTTTGGTGACCTTGAGCTGGAAGGAAATTTCCCGGAAGATGAGCTAGCTGAAGTATTAACAGCCAGTACAATCATTTGTAGCTTTCACGCAGCAGACTTTAAAAGGCTGATGGAAAGCATCCCTATACTGGCACTGAATTATGCCCGGAAAGTGAGCAGTAAACTAAAACGGCTTGAAAACAGGCATGCAGACCTTGTTTTTCGTGATGCAAAGTCAAGACTCATCAGGTTTATTAAAGATTGGGCAAAAACTGACGGAAATCGAATCGGCGATAAGATTGTGTTGAACAATTATCTCACCCATACAGATATTGCTAACTTCATTTCTACCTCCCGCCAAAGTGTGAATGTCCTCTTTAACGAATTGCGCGATTCAGGGTTGTTGTTTTATGACCGTAAACGTATTGAACTGAACGAGTCAATAATTTGGAATTAATTGGTAAACCAGTAAACAAGCTGACAGTAAAGCCATGTATGTTTAGATAATTTTAAATGGTCAATTGTTTAAAAACTTATTTATATGGAAAAAAAATTGAAAAACCAGGTAGCTGTTATCACTGGGGCAAGCAGCGGTATTGGTGCCGGAGTTGCTAAAGCAATGGCCAAAGCCGGTGCAAAGGTTGTAATTAATTACCCTGTCGATTCGGTAAAAGAAATGGCTGAAAGTATAAAAGAAGAAATTGGCGCATCTAATGGCGATGTGATTACATATAAAGCCGACGTGAGCAAAGAAGAAGAAGTGAAGCAGATGTTTACCGATGTCATTAAGAAATATGGTACAGTTGATATTTTAGTGAACAATGCAGGATTGCAAAAGGATGCTCCTTTTACTGAAATGACAATTGACCAATGGAACTATGTATTGAGTGTAAACCTCACGGGCCAGTTTTTATGTGCACGCGAAGCTATTAGGGAGTTTATTAGAAGGGGAGTGGATGAAAGGAGGTCCAAATCTGCTGGTAAGGTCATATGTATGAGCAGTGTGCATGAGGTGATTCCCTGGGCGGGCCACGCTAATTACGCTGCCTCAAAAGGAGGAGTAATGTTGATGATGAAAACCATTGCCCAGGAGTTTGCTCCAAAGCGTATCCGCGTTAACAGCATTGCTCCGGGCGCTATTCAAACACCAATTAATAAAGATGCCTGGGATACGGCAGAACATTTGCAACAATTATTGAAACTGATTCCGCAAAAACGAATTGGAAAAGTTGAAGATATTGGTAATGCTGCTGTATGGTTGGCCAGCGATGATGCGGATTACGTAAACGGAACTACTCTATTTGTTGATGGAGGTATGACCCTCTATCCTGGTTTTGAAGATAATGGATAAAATCCCCATTTTACCCCTTCACACCCCCGTCCCCTAAAGGGGAGACTTAGGTTGAACAGGTTCTTTTCTTATCAATAAACCCTTACTCAAAAATGCAATATCATGGCAACATCTTCAATAAATAATGAAAGCCCAAATTATAGTTCTCTTCCGGACTCCCCTTTAGGGGTTGGGGGTGAAATGGGGGGTGCATGGGGCCCCTATCTCACCGACCGTCAATGGGGAACTGTACGCGAAGATTACAGTTCTTATGGTAACGCCTGGGAGTATGTAACTCATGATATGGCGCGCAGCAAAGCCTACCGATGGGGTGAAGAGGGCATTGCTGGCATTAGTGATGACCAGCAAATATTATGTTTTGCCGTTGCTTTCTGGAACCAAAAAGATCCCATTATAAAAGAAAGGTACTTTGGTCTTACCGGAAATGAAGGCAACCATGGAGAAGATGTGAAAGAGTTGTATTACTACCTCGATTCCACACCTTCGCATTCTTATATGAAGATGCTCTATAAGTATCCCCAGCAGGCATTTCCTTATGAATGGCTGGTCGATGAAAACAGAAGGCGCAGAAAAGACGAACCGGAATTTGAATTGATAGATACTGGTATTTTCGATAACGATAAGTACTTTGACATTTTTGTGGAATATGCAAAAGCAGGTGCAGAAGATATATTGATCAGGATCACTGTGCACAACAGGGGTAGGGAAGATGCAATGATTCACGTGCTGCCAACCTTATGGTTTCGTAATACATGGGCCTGGGGTTATGACGACTACGAGCCTCAGTTAATGTCGTCCAATAGCGGTGATATAATGGTGAACCACAAAGGCTTGGCGCCTTTCATGCTTCATTTGCAGAAAAAAACAAACTTGCTTTTCTGTAACAATGAAACCAACCTGCAGCGGCTTTATGGTGTGCCCAATACCTCCCACTATGTAAAAGATGGCATCAATGAATTCCTCGTTCATGGTAATGAAAAGGCTGTTAATATCAATGCACAGGGAACAAAAGTCGCAGCTAATTACGAACTAAAAGTAAAAGCCGGCAGCTTTGAAGTGATCAACATGCGGTTAGAGCCAAATAATAACATGAATCCTTTCAGTGACTTTGAACTGCTGTTTGAAGCCAGAAAAGAAGAAGCTGATGAATTTTATAACGCATTGCAAAAGGACATTAAGTCACCAGATGAAAAGCTGGTACAAAGGCAGGCTTTTGCCGGTATGTTGTGGAGCAAACAGTTTTTTTATTACGATGTGGACCAATGGCTAAAAGGTGACCCCGCTCAACCTGCACCTCCCGAGCAACGACTCAATGGACGTAATTATGAATGGGCGCATCTGAATAATGCTGACATCATATCCATGCCTGATAAATGGGAATATCCTTGGTATGCGGCCTGGGACCTTGCCTTTCACTGCATTCCGCTGGCATTAGTAGATGCAGAGTTTGCCAAGAAACAACTGCTTTTGCTTACCAAAGAGTGGTATATGCATCCGAATGGTCAGTTCCCGGCCTATGAATGGGCATTCGGAGATGTCAATCCTCCTGTGCATGCATGGGCCACATGGCGGGTGTACAAAATAGATGAGAAGAAAAAGGGCAAAGGTGATATCCGGTTCTTGGAATCCTGTTTCCACAAGCTGCTGCTTAATTTTACCTGGTGGGTAAACCGGAAGGATGCGCGGGGCAATAATATCTTCCAGGGAGGCTTTTTAGGCCTGGATAATATTGGCGTGTTTGACAGGAGCGCCCCTTTACCTACCGGTGGCTATATTGAACAGGCTGATGGTACAAGCTGGATGGCTATGTATTCGTTGAACCTGATGCGCATTTCATTGGAACTGGCATTATATAATCCCGTCTACCAGGACATGGCTACCAAGTTCTTCGAACACTTCTTGTATATAGCAGGTGCTATGGCCAGTATGGGACTGAAGCATGAAGGTTTGTGGGATGAGGAAGACCAGTTCTTTTATGATGTGTTGCAGCATCCAAGTGGTGCCAAGTGCCGGTTAAAGGTGCGCAGCATGGTTGGCCTGATACCTTTATTTGCTGTAGAAGTTTTAGACCATAACCTCTTAGAAAAAAATCCGGAATTTGCGCAAAGGCTGAGATGGTTCCTTGAGTATAGACCCGACCTGGCAAGCCTGGTATCCCGCTGGCAGGAAACAAACAAGATCGAAAAACATCTTTTAAGCTTATTACGCGGCCATCGGATGAAGAAGATTCTAAAACGGATGCTGGATGAAAGCGAGTTTTTGAGTGAATATGGAGTCCGTGCATTGTCAAAACATCATGCACAGCATCCTTTCATAGTCCAGGTAAATGGCAACTCATTTTGCGTTGATTATACACCTGGCGAATCTACATCAGGCTTATTTGGCGGCAATAGTAATTGGAGGGGACCCATCTGGATGCCGGTAAACTTCCTGATCATTGAAAGCCTTCAGCGCTTTTACCATTATTACGGAGACGATTTCAAAGTAGAATGTCCTACCGGAAGTGGAAAATATTTAACGCTGCTGGAAATTTCTGAAGAATTGACACGAAGGCTGTCAAACCTGTTCTTAATGAATGATCAAGGTATTCGCCCTGTTTCTGGGCCGCATCAAAAAATGCAGCAAGATCCGCATTTTAAGAATTATATCTTGTTCTACGAATATTTTCACGGAGATAATGGCAGAGGTGTTGGTGCATCCCACCAAACTGGCTGGACTGGTTTAATCGCCAAACTCTTACAACCTCGTCATCCAGAAATACCCACTACTAAACCAGAGTTCAAAGTAACCACAGAAGGAGTACTAAAAGAAGTGTTATGATAGCATTTGATGTCATGTCTTATGAATGGCTCGATACCAATGGGCTTGGTGGTTGGGCAAGTGCAACACTTTACGGCTGTATCAGCCGGCGTTACCATGGGCTGTTAATTGCCGCTACCAATCCTCCAACCGAACGCATGGTTTTAGTATCAAAGCTGGACGAAACTATTATCACTGGTAATCGACGTTTTGAATTAGGGGTGAATACCTATGGAGATGTGATAGCGCCGGAGGGACATCAATACTTGCACTCATTTACAAAACACCTTTACCCTGTTTTCACTTATCAGACCGAAGAAGTAATGCTGCAAAAAAGTATTCTTATGATACAGGGTGAAAACACTACAATAATCAAATACGATGTAATGCAGGCATCGCACCCATTTACCCTTGAACTACTTCCTTTGCTGGCTGTTCGTAATATTCATGAACTCACCCATGCAAACGATTCCATCCACAAGGAAACATCATTTGCCAACGGCACTTGTAAAGTAAAACTGTATGATGGGACACCGGACATATTTATGCAACTAAATGACGGCTTTTTTCAGTCAGCTCCGGACTGGTATTATAATTTCAATTACGAACTGGAAAAATACCGCGGACTTGACTACAAAGAAGATCTATATACACCTGGTAAATTCAAAGTCAACTTAAAAGAAGGGGATAGCTATTTTATTATCCTTTCTACACAAGATGTGGCAAACAGGGATGCTGCCGCTCTTTTCAGTGCTGAAGTTCAAAGGAGGCAAAATTTAGTGAGGGCATATGGAAGGGATGAATCACTAAAACAACTCGCCCTGGCTGCCGACCAGTTCATTGTAAAAAGAGATTTCCTGAAAACAATCATAGCAGGTTATCACTGGTTCACCGACTGGAGCAGGGATACGATGATAGCTTTACCAGGCTTATGCCTTTCAACAGGGCGCTTTGAAGATGCAAAAAAAATACTGGCTGCTTTTGCCAAATCAGTCGACCAGGGAATGTTGCCCAACCGCTTCACTGATAAAGGTGATGTTCCCGAATATAACAATGTAGACGGAACGCTTTGGTACTTTATTGCAGTATATAGATACTTAAAAGCAACGGATGATAAAGAATTTGTTTTAAAGGAATTACTCCCTGTATTAAAAGATATTATAGATCACCACTATGCAGGTACCCGCTATAACATTCATGTTGAAGAAGATGAATTATTGTTTGCCGGTGAACCTGGCGTACAACTCACCTGGATGGATGCCAAAATAGGCGACTGGGTGGTAACACCTCGAACAGGCAAACCTGTCGAAGTTCAGGCTTTATGGTATAATGCTTTGTGCATCTATAGCTTATTACTGCGCCTGGATAAACAAGTAAGGCTTGCCAACCTAATGAAAGCAAAAGCGCAAATAGCCAAAGACAATTTCTTATCCAAATTTTGGTATCATGAAGGAGGTTATCTATATGATGTAATTGATGCTAATGGGCAACCTGATACTTCCCTTCGCCCCAACCAATTGCTGGCCCTAAGTCTTCCATTTGCCCTGGTGGAAGGAGAGAAGTCAAAAAGTGTTTTGTCCATTATAGAGCAAAAATTGTATACACCTAAAGGCATCCGCAGCCTTTCTCCTGATCATGAACAATACACCCCACACTATGGAGGCAATCAATACCAAAGAGATGCCGCATACCACCAGGGAGCAGTTTGGAGTTGGCTTGTTGGGCCCTATGTTGACGCTATTATGGCACAACCAGATTATGTCGGAATAGATGGTTTAAAAGGTAAAAAGAAAACGCAAGAAATAGTAGATGTTTTTTTAGAACACTTAGAGGAGGGTTGCATAGGTAGTGTAAGTGAAATCTTTGACGCAGAACCCCCACATCACGCAAGGGGTTGTGTAGCACAGGCATGGGGAGTAGGGGAAATACTGCGTGTAATACATGATTACAAATACGGTTCTAAAAAAGCAAGAACAGTTTACTCAACAACATTATAAAAAATGAAAAGTGCGACAATCAGCTATATGAACTTTAACCCCAACAGTTCTTTGTTTGCTATTCCTTTGCGCTGGATGAGTACTTTATACTTATGTCCCATATCTATGAGCAGGGTGTAGGTCAGAAAAGCTTCCTGTTTAGCCATATTGATTGCGTTCAGTCCTGGTACTAAACTTTTTCTGAGATGATCTTTAAATCCAAGCGCCAGTAAAAAATTAGCTTGATTGTTTAAACCGCAACAGAGGAGTCCATTTTTAAAACCCCAGTGGCATAAGGCCGAAAAATTCACATGGGCTGTCATATCCTGTGCTCCTATGTTGAGGTAAGGGGTGTCATTAGTTGTATGTTTATAGTAGCATAAAAGTGTACCGCCGCGCTTGCGTTCCTTGTATAACTCGTTAGAAGTACCTCCATAATCTATTGTTATTATATACCCTTTTTTTAAGGCTGCTGCTATTTCTTTTATCCATTGTGTGGCTTCCAGGTTTATTTCTGTACGAAATCCTTTGGGTAATGTTACATGCAGTTCAGCCAGATAATCTCTCAATGCTTTTGGAGCAGGTTTTACCAATTCTACAAAACCATTTTTATAGTCTACAAAAACTTCCATCAGCTCTTCTTCCATCACTACCTGATGCACTGAAAAATTATCCAACAGCTCATTGGATACAATGCATCCGGTAATCTCCAGAATCTCCTGAATGCTGTTATGCCAACTTACTTTTTCATGTAAATGCAGTTTTTGCCTTTCCTGCATGGTAGGACTTTTTTCGATAATGCAGTAATTCAGTTGGTCATAAAGTGGCTTGTTGCTTTTAAGATAATCAAGAATATCGTGACACAGCAAACCCGTTCCTGCCCCGTATTCAACAATCGTAAAATGGTTGCTATCTAAAAGTACCCACATTTGTTCTATCTGCCGTCCAACCATTGCTCCAAACGCAGGGGTGAGGCTGGAACTGGTATAAAAATCACCCGTCTCGCCAATTGTGTTCTTCGCAGACATATAGTATCCTTTTTCAGGATAATACAAAGCCATCTCCATAAAATCATGAAAAGAAATGGGACCTTCTTTCTGAATTTGCTGCATTATGATTTCAGAAAGTAGCATAACATCTGTCATTTAACAACTATCTACTACTGCAATATCCATGCTGGTACCTAATTGTTCAGCTTTCTTCTGTGCAGCTTTGATGGCTTTTTCTGCTTGTTGCAAACTAATGTTCATATGCGTTGGTTTTGGTTTAAAAGATGCCAAATAGTCCTGAAAGAATTTCATTCAATTCACTTACCCTTTACTGTTGGCCAGTTCTTATCCGCCACTTCAATTCTTCTTTGCCTGTCCTTGTTCCAAGTGTCCCGGATCTTCAGGCTATAGTTCAAATACAATTTATCATTCACAATGGTCCATGCGTTTGGATCAATTGGCGCTTTATAACCCTCTGATAATCCATACGCACAATAACCACCGTATTGTGGCGCATACTTTTCAGGGTTAGCCTTAAATGCTTCCAGGTTTTGATGGCTTACAAAATGCCAGTTAGCGCCCTTCCAGGAGTAAACAAAAGCATCGCTACCCTTCACAGGCTTATTCCATTTAAAATACCCAACAGGATCATATCCTTTAATTGCTTTCCCTGAACCGACATACACTTCCGGTTTTTGTGCCCATAAGTGAACTATTGTACTAAGTGCAATAGCGATTGATAAGAATAAAAGCTTCATACAGATTGTTTTAAACAAAAATGGTGAACCTGTTATACTGCCTTTGTCGCATACCAGACACATCTGCTAATCTTTATCCCTTTTTCGTCATTCAGCCGACAACGGCCGCTTCTGAAATGTATTCTCTTTGTGCCATAAAATCAAATTGTATGTCTCATCATTATGATATCATCATTATAGGAACAGGAAGTGGCGGCAGTACAATCTCATACAAATTGGCAACAAGTGGAAAGAGAATACTGGTTTTGGAGAGAGGCGGATTTATTCCCAAAGAAAAAGAGAACTGGGATCCTCACGAAGTAGTTACTGTGGGCCGGTACCGCCCAAATGATACCTGGCTGGATGGCGATAACAAACCTTTTAAACCTTTTATTCATTATAACGTTGGCGGCAACAGCAAAATGTATGGCGCTGCTTTATTTAGGTTCCGGGAAAGTGATTTTGAGCATGTAAAACACTTTGGTGGCATCTCTCCCGAATGGCCCCTGAAGTATAATGTTTATGAACCCTATTACACCATTGCAGAGCTATTATACAGCGCCCACGGCAAGAGGGGTATTGATCCTACAGAGCCTTGGGCTACCAATGAATATCCACTCCCTCCATTTCAGTACGAGCCATTAATTAAAGACTTAAACGCTCTAATGGAGCAGATTGGCCTCAAACCATTTCCATTACCTATGGGTATTAAGCTGCCCCAGGATTATACACAAACAGAGGCTCCGGTAATGCTTGAAAACTTTGACGGTTTTCCCGATCCCACAGACAGTAAAGCTGATGGCCAGGTAGTGGCGCTGCGCCCGGCTTTAAAGAATAAGAACGTTACCCTAATGACACATGCTTTTGTAGAAAGACTGGAAACTGATGCAACTGGTACCAAAGTAACAAGGGTTGTTGCTGATGTGAAAGGAGAACGGATGGTTTTCAATGCAGATATCGTCATCATTGCTTGTGGCGCAGTGAATAGTGCTGCATTAATGTTGCGCAGTGCTAGTGACAAACATCCCAATGGTCTGGCAAACAGCAGTGGCCAACTGGGCAGAAACTTAATGCTGCACCATAATGGTTGTCTGGTTGCATTTACTACAGACAAGATCAATGATTGCATTTTCCAAAAGAGCCTTGGTCTTGCTGATTTCTATAATGGATCCGATGATAGCGAATACCCGTTGGGCGAGATTCAACTGATGGGACGCAATGATCCTGATACTATTTTATGGTTGGCAGAAAACATTTATCCGGGCAAGACATACGACGAGCTAAAACAAATGACCATAGATTTCTGGTTAACATCTGAGGACCTCCCATCACCAGAAAACCGTGTTACGCTCACCAACGACGGACAAATAAAGGTTTTCTATTCAAGAAACAATTATACAGCCTATGAGAAGCTAAAAGATAAGCTGAAGCAGATATTTGTGAAGATCGGGGCAATAGATGGTCGCTTCAAAGACATTCAATGGGCTGGTTACGACCTAGACATCAGCGGCATGAGTCACCAGAATGGTACCATGCGTTTTGGTAGAGATCCTTCGACCTCAGTACTTGACCTGAACTGCAAAGCACATGACCTGGAAAACTTGTATGTGGTAGATGCCAGCTTCTTTCCAAGTTGCGGTGCTTTCAATCCATCATTAACCATCGCAGCCAATGCATTAAGAGTGGGTGATCACATCTTAAAAAATGTATTGAATATTGAACCTTCTATTAACGAAATCAATTTTAAACCTGCCGAACTACTCGGCTAACAACAATAAACCATAAACACTAAACCCATCATGGAAGAGCTAGCCAGAGAAATCACTTTGTTCACAAGTCACGCAGCGGAGTTGTTGTCTGCTGTAATCATCGGTGCCGCATTGGTGCGGGCTTTAATCGCTTATGGACGATCCATGATACCAAGCGGAAGAGCAATGATGCAAAGTCCTGAACTGAAACAGGAGATCCGTCTTCAATTCGGTAGCTCAGTTGCGGTTGGATTGGAAATTTTATTGGGTGCGGATGTGTTGAGTACTGCCGTTGCTCCAAGCTGGGATGATATCGGCAAACTGGCTGCCATTGCTATTCTGCGTACGGGCCTGAATTACTTTCTAGAACTGGAAGTAAAAAATATAAAACAGAACAGGCATTTCGAAGGAAAGGACACCCGCCATGAAATGCGAGCTAAGGAAAGAGCAAAAAACAATGGTCACGCAATAACCCAGGAAAAAAGCGAAACCATCCACTGGTATTAAATAAAAACTGCCCATAATCCAAAGCCATCTGCCACCCAATGAACCATAAACCATAAACAATAAACCATAATCTATCATATGCGCTCAATGCCAATAAGAATCATCACCGGCAAAGGTGGCTTCACGCAGATGAAGGCTTCTTTTAAGAAAAACTGGAAGCACTATTTGCAGGAAGCATTAGGTCTGGCCATTTTTATGGTCTCAGCCTGCTTCTTTGGTACGCTGCTGGAATCAAAAACATCAATCTTACACCAAGCCCTTCCTGATGGCTTTGTAAGGATAGTGATTATGGGAATATTAATGGGAGTTACAGCCTTATTTATCTTTTATGCTCCCTGGACCAGTCCTTCAGGCGCTCACATCAATCCTGCCGTTACGTTGACTTTTTGGCGTTTGGGTAAAATGTGTCCTTATGATGCTTTATTCTTCATCATTTTTCAATTTGCTGGCGGTACAATAGCAGTGTTTGTTATGCAATGGATCATGGGAAATGCTTTAATAGAACCACCTGTAAATTCTGCTGTCACAGTTCCTGGTAAAGCAGGTATAGGGACGGCATTCTTAACAGAATTTATAATTGCTTTCATAACAATGAGCATGGTGTTGTTTACATCTGCTCATCAGCGATTAAAAAAATACACACGCATTTTTGCTGGTTGCCTGGTATGCTGTTGGGTCATCATTGCCGCACCTCTTTCTGGCTTTGGGATGAACCCCGCCCGGTCTTTTGCCAGCGCATTACCAGCCCACAACTGGACAGCTTTCTGGATTTATTTATTTGTACCGGTTATAAGCATGCTTTTAGCCTCTGAAGTATTCTTGTACACAATACATAAAAGCAGGAAATCATTACTAATTCAGGATTTAAAAAAGGTGGAACATGAATAAGGCACCAAAAATTATTGGAGCAATCTTACTTGCCCTTTTTCATTTTATTGCTCAATCGCAGCAGATTAAAGGGGTAGAAGCAGTTGGGATCACGGTAAAAGACATGGATCGTTCCCTTGCCTTTTACCAGAATGTCCTGGGTTTTAAAAAAGTAAGCCAGGATGAGCTATATGGTGAGGATTACGACAAAAAGTTCGGCTTGTTCGGCATCAGAATAGTAAAGGTTCGAATGCAATTGGGCGATGAATACATTGATTTAATTGATTACCTGACCAGTGGTGGAAGAAGTATTCCTGAAGACGCCAAAAGCAATGACCTTTTCTTTCAGCACATTGCTATTGTGGTAAGTGATATGGAAAAAGCTTATCAGCATCTGCGCAGGTACAATGTAGCGCATGTTTCTACAGCACCTCAAACTATTCCCCAAACCAATGTGGCAGCGGCTGGAATCAAGGCTTTTTATTTTCATGATCCTGATGGACACAATCTTGAGCTTATTTACTTTCCTAAAGGTAAGGGCCTGCCGAAATGGCAAGAGGCAAAGGGCTTGTTTTTAGGAATTGACCATACGGCAATTTCCATCAGCAATACAGCCAATAGCCTTCAGTTTTACCAGAAACTTGGCCTGGAAAAGAAAGGTGAAAGCTGGAACAATGGTATTGAGCAGGAACGTTTAAATTTTGTTGAGGGCGCCAGTTTGCATATTACAGGTTTACGTGCTGCATCAGGACCAGGTGTGGAGTTTCTGGAATACTTGAAACCAGGTCCGGGTAAAAGATATCCTGCTAACTCAAGAGCAGATGATATCTGGTATTGGCAAACAACCTTATTAGTGGACAATGCTGATCTTTTCTACCAGTATTTGAAAGCCAATAATGTTCAGATTATTTCAAAAGGAGTGGCAATAGTAAAAGACAAATGGAACAACAAACACAAAACTTTCCTGGTTCGCGATCCCGATGGGCATGCTTTGCAAATTATAGAGTTATTGAGGGAATAATTTTTGCATAATTTCCATTAATCGCTCTTTTAATTATTTATTATCGATTTTTTACTTACTTATTAACTTTTAGTTATCCGTCATATAGTTGACAAATTCTTCCGCACCTTTGATATTCCTTTACGTAGTAACTTTTAAAACATTTACTATGTTATTGGCCCTTCAAATTATATTAATCATCTTATTGATCTTCCTCATTATAGGTATACTGTTTACTTTTTTTTTTATTTCCAGAGGATTGGAAAAAGTAGACGAAGACACAAAAGGTTCTACCTGGGGGTTTAAGGTAATTATCATTCCAGGCTGCATTCTGTTATGGCCATTCCTTCTTCGGAAATGGCTGCAAGCAAGTAAAGAAATGAGTCATGATTAAGCCGCTTCGCAAAAGACATTTGCAAATATGGATACTATTGGCAATCCTGCTGCCTATAGGTATTTTAAGTGCTACAATTGCCAGGAGGCATGTGCCACCAACCAACTTGATACAGCCGCAAAGCGGAACTGTACTTCCGGTAATCATTAAACAGAAAGAAACACCCCAATTTACAATCCAGTTGAGAGGCAATAATTCATTAGAGGCCAGGCAACTTCTTTGGATCAATAAACAACCGTTGACCATCCCAACCGCAGCAATTTATCTGACTTCATCTGATAAGGCATCACTGTCAGGAGCACGATATATAGGAAGAATAGAAACCAGAGGTACCTATGTCTTCAATTTGCCAGAATATCAACAAAAGGAGCAAATGCACTTTGTAGTATATGATTTCATTCATAAGAAAATAATCTACACACTATAAACCATTTATCATGAGCGTCTCTTATCAGGCTGTAGGATGGAACAGGCAAAAGAAAATATACGACCGCCTGATTTTTGGCTTTTGTATTTTGTATCTGGGTGTGTTCATATCGATGAACTTGGTGTTTCATCCCGAAGTTACTTTTGAAACACTGCTCATCCGTTCTACATCCACCTTAGCGTTATTGCTGCTTCATATAATCTTAAGCATTGGTCCCCTTACGCGCATCAACAAAAAGTTTTTACCACTCTTATACAATCGTCGCCATTTAGGTGTCACCATGTTTTCTATTGCAGCCATCCATGGCGTATTTAGCATCATACAGTTCCACTCCCTTGGTAATGTCAATCCATTCATATCATTATTTACCTCCAATACGCATTATGGTTCCATAGCCGACTTCCCCTTTCAGGCATTAGGTTTCTTTGCCTTGCTCATCCTTTTGCTGATGGCTGTAACCAGCCATGACTTTTGGTTGAAGAACCTGACCCCAAGAGTTTGGAAGACGCTTCACATGGGCGTGTATGTAGCTTATTTCCTGGTAGTAATGCATGTCATACTTGGTGTTATCCAGTATGAAACCAACCCGGTGTTCATCATTATACTTTTTGTCGGATCCGCAACTTTAATTACCCTGCATTTATTAGCTGGTATTAAGGAAGTAAAAAAGGATAATATAGAGTATACATTAAAAGAAGATGGCTTCTATAAAGTTTGTGAATTAGCAGAAATTCAGGAAGACCGGGCGAAAATGTTCTGTATTAAAGACGAGCGCATTGCTGTATTTAAAACAGCCGGTAAACTATTTGCCGTAAATAATGTGTGCAAACACCAGAACGGCCCTTTA
>CBKWHA010000021.1:0-35532 GCA_966674115.1 uncultured Chitinophagaceae bacterium | reverse complement strand
TTGTATTGTAAAACAGTAAAGAAGCTAAATGATGTGGTATTGGAGAACAATTTTCCACCTGTGGTTGCTTCCCGTAATTATGTTTATGCCAATATTGCGGCTTATGAATGTATAGCTGCCGGAGACAGCAATTACTATTCACTTTCTGGGCAAATCAAACACCTGCCTCCTATGCCTAAGCCAGAAGTAGACAAGGAGATTGACTTTAGGTTAGCAGCTTTGCTCTCCTTTGTAAAAGTAGGTAACGCTGTTACTTTCCCGGAAGGAATATTGATGAACTATTATGATGAGTTAAAGGAAAAGGCCAGGGATGCCGGTATGCCCCAAAAGATATTGAAAAACACCATTGCTTTTTCCGATACAATTACAGCAACAATATTGAAATGGAGTAAAGAAGACAAATATGCTGAAACGCGTAGTGCTGAAAAGTTTACGGTTACCAACGAAGATGGCAGATGGACACCTACCCCACCGGCCTATGCCCAGGCATTAGAGCCCCATTGGTGTGACATTCGCCCACTTGTACTGGACACCTGTTCACAATTTCAACCACCGCCCCCGCCAAAATTTGATCTAAATCAAAGCAGCATTTATTATAAAGAACTCATTGAAGTAATGCATGCCGTTGATAGCTTAACAGAAGAACAAAAACATATTGCTGACTTTTTTGACGACAACCCATTTAAGCTCAACGTTAGCGGTCATGTGATGTTTGCTACCAAAAAGTTTTCCCCTCCCGGGCATTGGATGAACATTGTTGGCATTGCAGCCCGAAAAGCAAAGGCAGACTTCAACGCAACGGTAGCCGCTTATACAGAAACATCTATTGCTTTATTTGACGGATTCATTTCATGCTGGAAGACAAAATACAGTACCAATACAGTACGTCCTGAAACTATAATTAATAAACTTATCAATCCGGACTGGAGGCCATATATTCAATCCCCGCCCTTCCCATCATATACAAGCGGGCATTCAGTTATTTCTGCTGCAGCAGCAGAGGTAATGTCTCACCACTTCGGGGACACATTTGCATATAGGGACACTTCTTTAAACGAATTTGGGATTAAAGAGCGGTTTTTCCAATCTTTCCGGGATGCAGCCTGGGAAGCTTCGCTATCCCGCTTATATGGAGGTATTCACTTTCGTTCTGACATAATTTATGGAAATCAAGAAGGAAAACAGATTGGAACATACATAGTAAAGAAGTTACAACTCAAAACTGATGAGGATGCTAACATGTATGCAAACAGAAAAGAGAATGTTCAATGGTAAATTGATATACCTTCAATTAAGTCAATATTTTTTTGTAACGTATGTTATAATGGGTGGCAGCATTCTTCCTTTTCCATGAATCATTAAACGACTTTCTTCCGGTTTCAAAAAGAAATTGCTGGATATGTTATAAATTCCACGGTAAATCATCTGTTAAAGATGCTATTGAAGCCATAGGTATACCTCATCCCGAAGTCGATCTGATTTTCGTCTGCAATACATCAGTTGATTTTGGTTATCAGCTTATGGAAAACGACCAGATTGAAGTATATCCTGTTATGCCAGATCACAAATTTCCTGGGAGTTTTTCCCTGGCTGAAAAATTCCTGGCACTGGAAAAATTCGTTCTGGACGTTCACCTCGGAAAATTGGGTAAAGCCTTGCGTTTATTGGGTATTGATGCTCTTATGGATAACAACTTGAATGACAAAATGATTGCGCAATTATCTGAATCAAATAATAGAGTTGTGTTGACAAGGGACGTTGGCCTTTTAAAACACAAAGCAATCAAATGTGGTTATTGGTTAAGGTCTCAACAATGGGAAGAACAATTAAATGAAGTGGTCACACGCTTTGGCCTACGAGGCAAATTCAAACCTTTTACCAGATGTATAGTTTGCAATGGGAATATCCATACGGTCCCCAAAGAAACAATTTTACATCAAATACCACCAAAAAGCAGAGAACTTTTCCATGAGTTTTTCCAATGTACAAATTGTAAAAGGGTATATTGGAAAGGATCACATTACGAAAGCATGGAGGAGTGGGTAAACAAATGGGAGCATTTTAAAACCTTTTAATCTTAATATTCCTGAACCAGACATTATCGCCATGATCCTGCAATGCGATTTTGCCTTTTCGGAATGTTCCAAAACCAGGCATATCTTTAAACTTACTATTAGCAATTAGGTTTCTCCAATTATCATCCCATAGTGTGGTGGAAACAGTATTCACTCCATTCAGAAAGAAATCCAATTTGCCATTATTGGAGATAATTTCCACGTGGTTCCACTCTCCGGCTGGTTTTTGAGCTTCTTTGGAAGAAGCAATCAGGTCATACAGATCACCTGCACGATGCTTATTGATTTGTGCATCAGCATGGCCGGCATTGTCCAATACTTGCATTTCCAAACCTGTATGCCAGGTTTGTTTAAACTTGGTGGTATCTTCCTGTACGTAAAAAATGATTCCACTATTTCCCTTTGGCGCAACTTTCCAATCAACTTTTAAATGGAAATTCTCAAAATCATCATTAGTTACTATATCACCACCTTCATTTGATTGTCCACTTATTTTATAAGAAGTATCAAGATAGAGTGAACTATCCAAGACTTTCCAGGCTGCACCAATGTCTGATTTCCCGTAAGTATGCCAGCCGTTAGTTGTTTTACCATCAAATAATAATTGCCATCCTTCCTTAGTCTCGGTGCTGGTTAGTGTATTGGCTTCTGTACTCATTGTGGTTTGCTTTGAGGAAGTGCAGGCAGCAAAAAGTACTGCCAGCACTATTAGAGTTAAGGGTGAACGCATTTCGTTATTTTTTTAGTAACAATATGTATTTTACAATTGCCTTGGCGTCTTCTTTTGGCATGTCTGGGTGAGCCGTCATTGGAACTTGGCCCCAATTTCCTGAACCACCTTTAATCACTTTCTCAGACAGAGAATCAACTGTAGCATCATCCATTGGATATTTTGCAGCAATTTCCCGGAAAGATGGCCCTATCAATTTCTCATCCAATTTATGACAGGTGGCGCAATCACTCTTTGCCTCTAACTCCAGGCCTTTCACATAATCAGGATTGCTTGATAAATCAGTAGAAGGAGCAGGTTCTGTTGGTTGCTCGGTAGCTGGAGTTTCTGTAGTTTCTCCTTCTGCAGGTTTATCCCCGCTTTGATTGCAGGCAATTATAGTTGCCAGAAAAGAAAATACAATCAGTGTTTTTTTCATGATGTTTTATTTGATTTGAAATATGCAACAAATTTAATTACAGGTGGTATATTGTTGGTGCGGTTGATTAAATACCCAAAATAGCCTTATTGAATTCTTCACTTGAACCCGTTCCGGCAAAATCATCAAATGTTTTATGAGTAACAGGAATAATATGTTGTTGTATAAATGAAGCTCCTTCACGTGCTCCCACTTCAGGATGTTTCATGCAACACTCCCACTCAAGTACTGCCCAGCCTGTATAATTATATTGTGTGAGCTTGCTGAAGATAGCTTTAAAGTTTACCTGTCCATCTCCCAAAGACCTGAATCTACCTGCTCTATCTATCCAATTTTGATAACCTCCATACACACCTTGTCTTCCAGATGGATTAAATTCAGCATCTTTAGCGTGAAAGGCTTTGATACGTTCATGATAAATATCTATGTACTCCAGGTAATCCAGACATTGTAATACAAAGTGTGAGGGATCATAAAGCAGACAAGCTCTTGGATGATTATTAACTTCCTTCAAAAAAAGTTCATAACTAACACCATCGTGAAGATCTTCACCGGGGTGTATTTCGTAACAAACATCCACGCCGCAATTGTCAAATTCATTTAAAATTGGCAACCAACGTTTGGCAAGTTCCTTAAAGCCTGTTTCCACCAGGCCGGCCGGACGTTGAGGCCAAGGGTATACAGTGTGCCACAACAAAGCGCCACTGAAAGTGGCATGTGCGTTTAATCCCAAATTCCTGGAAGCCAAGGCAGCCCATTTTAATTGTTGCACGGCCCACTCTGTCCGGGCTTTGCCATTTCCCCGGTACTGCTCAGGAGCAAAGCCGTCAAATAAGGTATCATAAGCAGGATGAACTGCAACCAACTGTCCCTGTAAATGCGTGGAAAGCTCAGTGATTTGAAGCCCACATTCATTTACGAGTCCTTTTAGTTCATCAGCATAAGTTTTACTTTCTGCAGCCTTTTGCAGATCAATACAGCGGGCATCCCAGGTTGGAATTTGTACGCCAACATACCCTAGTCCTTTGGCCCATTGGCAAATACTTTTCAAATCATTAAATGGTGCCTGATCACCTAGAAATTGCGCTAAAAAAATACCAGGTCCCTGTATGGTTTGCATAATGTATAAATTTGAAAGTTTATTGGTTTTATCGTTTTGATAGAATGTTTTGGAAATTTTTGCTTTTACAGATCTTTATTTACTGATCATGATCAGACCTCAAACGCTGTCCATTTTTTGCTGCTACCAGCACTATGCACCACATTTTCAATAAAAGCCATACCGCGAACGCCTTCATTTACTGAAGGAAACTCAACAATATTTGCATCAATAGTTTCAGAATTTTGTTTTGCTGAAAGCGCAAGGGCAAAATTTCTGTAGATATTGGCAAATGCTTCCAAATAGCCCTCAGGATGGCCGCCAGGTGTACGCGTGTTATGTTGGGCTATTGTAGATAAATAACCTGACCCAGCACGTAATATTTCGGCGGGTCTATTCTGCCACTTTACAATCAAAGTATTAGGCTCCTGTTGCTGCCAAACAAGGCCTCCATTTTCTCCATAAACTTTTATGATCAATTCATTCTCTTCACCAGCAGCAACTTGAGTTGCAGTTAATACCCCGGTTGCCCCATTATTGAACTTTAATAAAACAGCTCCGTCATCATCCAAAAGCCTGCCTTCTACTACAATATTTAATTGGGCACAAAGCTCTGTCACCTGAAGACCTGTGATATATTCTGCCAGGTTGAAGGCATGTGTACCAATATCCCCCATCCCACCAGCTTTTCCAGATCGATTCGGATCAGTTCTCCAGGCTGCTTGTGTGCCTTCTTTTTGCTCCGAAGATTTGCTTAGCCATCCCTGATGATAGGAAACATATATTTTCACAATCTTTCCCAGAGCGCCGCTCGCAACTATTTCCTTAGCCTGCTTTACCATTGGATAGCCGGTATAGGTATGGGTGAGACCAAGCAATAAACCAGTTTTGGCCACTTTTTCACTTAACAATTTTGCTTCTTCCAGCGAAAGAGTAATGGGTTTATCAATCATTACATGAAAACCCCTTTCCAATGCTTTGACCGCAGGGTCAAAGTGTGCATGATTGGGTGTAACAATACTTACAAAATCCATCCGTTTGTCAGCAGGAAGCTTACTTTCCTTTTCAAACATTTCGTCATAAGAGGTATAGATCCTTTCGTCTGGCAAAAACAAACTACGCCCACTCTCCATTGCCACCTCTTCACGGCTGCTCAAAGCGCCACAAACCAGTTCAATTAATCCATCAGCATTGGCTGCTATCCGGTGGACTGCACCAATAAATGCTCCTTTCCCACCCCCTATCATTCCCATTCTTAATTTCCTTTTCATATTATCAGTTTATTGATTTTAAAGCAAAAGAAAGTAAACAAAACGAAATAGCCCGGGCTATTTATTATTTATAATTAGATGATATAAAAAAATGATAAATAAAAAGGGATATCCAAGTTTATTATCAATTTTAAAATAAAAAAAATTACATTTAGCACAATTTTACTAACGATAAACTGTTTCGTTTGCTATGTTCTTCCATAATTACAACAATCAAATTTCTCTCAGCCATTCCATAATTACCGTTTTTTCATTCACTATACATATATCACTTTATTTAGTCCATAATCTTTTTTAAACATTTTTAAATTCACTCATTTTCTGGAATTTAGATAAACACGGGTTCACCATTATTGAGTTGGCACTTGACAACCATTGTAACTGTTAATTATTTAAAAAATTTAATTTTCAATAGATGCTCAATAGAAGAAAGATGATGAAACATTTGGCAGCAGGCACATTAGCTGCCGCATCCATTAATTCGCTTGCTTTTGCTTCCTGTGACAGGACAATAAAAAAAGAAAAACCGATGAATAATATTAACCATTCTGTATGCCGCTGGACTTATGACTTTTTATCATTAGATGAATTATGCAAAACAATCAAACAAATTGGCTTTAGTGCAATTGACCTGGTGGGTCCCAAAGATTGGGGTACTTTGAAGAAGCATGAAGTTTTTTCCTCCATGTGCAATGGTGCTGAGATTAGTTTAACAGAAGGCTGGAACAATAAACAATACCACCCTAAGCTAATTCAAAATTATACAGAACATATTGACCTTGTTGCAAAGGCTGGCTATAAAAATTTGATTTGTTTTAGTGGAAACCGGAGAGGTATGGATGACGAAACCGGGCTAAATAATTGCGTGGAAGGTTTGAAACAGATCATGTCATTAGCGGAAAAAAAAGGGGTGGTCATCCAAATGGAGTTATTAAACAGCAAGATAAATCATAAGGATTATATGTGCGACCATACAGCTTGGGGCGCTGAGTTGTGCAAGCGGATAGGCTCTGAAAATTTTAAACTGCTTTATGACATTTACCATATGCAGGTAGACGAAGGCAATGTGATTCAGACCATAACTGACAATCAACAATATATAGGTCATTATCATACTGCAGGTGTGCCTGGCCGTCATGAAATTGATGATTCTCAGGAATTGTACTATCCAGCTATAATGAAGGCCATTGTAAAAACAGGCTTCAAAGGTTATGTAGCACAGGAATTCATCCCCAAAAAGGAAGACAAGATCGCTTCCCTTAAAGAAGCCATAGGGATCTGTAATGTGTAATTTGAATAATTTATTAAAATAAATACTAAATTTTCATACCCTTAAATACGATTGCTGTATGGCAAATAATGTTTATGATGCTATTGTAATTGGTTCAGGAATTTCCGGTGGTTGGGCAGCCAAAGAATTGACCGAAAAAGGATTAAAAGTAATCCTGCTGGAAAGAGGCAGAAATGTAGAACATGTAAAAGATTACGTGAATGCAACTAAAAATCCATGGGACTTCCCACATCGTGGAGGCCGCACCCAGCAAATGATCAAGGACTATCCGGTTCTGAGGAGGGATTATCCGTTAAACGAGATGAACCTTGAATTCTGGGCAAACGAAAAAGAAAACCCATACACAGAAATCAAACGCTTTGACTGGTTCCGGGGTTATCAGGTTGGTGGCCGTTCACTAATGTGGGGTCGCCAATGTTACCGATGGAGTGACCTTGATTTTGAAGCTAATGCAAAAGAGGGCATAGCTGTCGACTGGCCTATTCGCTACAAGGACATCGAACCTTGGTATGATTATGTAGAAAGATTTGCTGGTATCAGTGGTTCAAAAGAAAATCTGCCCCATTTGCCCGACAGCCAGTTTTTACCAGCAATGGAAATGAATTGTGTTGAAAAAGAAGTGGCAGCCCGTATTAAAAAGCATTACAACAACAAACGGACGATGATCATTGGCCGTGTAGCCAATATTACCGAGCCTTTGCCAGGGCGTACCAATTGTCAATATCGAAATAAATGCTGGTTAGGATGCCCCTTTGGTGCTTATTTCAGCACACAATCTTCTACTCTGCCGGCCGCCATGAAAACAGGCAACTTAACCTTGCGACCCTGGTCTATTGTTACAAGAATTTTATATGATAAAGATAAGAAAAGAGCGACTGGTGTTGAAATCATAGACGCGCAGAATAACCAGACTTATACCTACCAGGCAAAGATCATTTTTGTGAACGCTTCTGCCCTGAATAGTGCCTGGATACTCTTGAATTCTGCTACAGATGTATGGCCTGATGGACTAGGCAGTAGTAGCGGAGAACTGGGACATAATGTTATGGATCATCACCTTGGAGTTGGAGCTTCAGGTGAAATGGAAGGTTTTGAGGATAAATATTTTTATGGTCGGCGGGCCAATGGCATTTACATTCCACGATTCCGCAACTATGGTGATGACAAACGTGATTACCTGCGTGGATTTGGTTATCAGGGAAGTGCTAGTCGCGAAGGTTGGAGTCGTGATGTAGCTGAATTAGAAATTGGAGGAGATTTTAAAGATACATTATCCGAACCAGGCCAATGGGTTATGGGCATTGGTGGTTTTGGTGAAATTTTGCCCTATCATGAAAACAGAATCACCCTTGATAAAAGCAAAAAAGACAAATGGGGATTACCTGTTTTAGCGATGGATGCAGAATGGAAAGAAAACGAACGGAAAATGCGCATTGATATGGTGAATGATGCAATGGAGATGTTAACAGCAGCCGGTGCGAAAAATGTAAAACCCCGGAATGGTGACGGAACTATTGGACGTGGCATTCATGAAATGGGTACAGCACGGATGGGTAGAGATCCCAAAACTTCTGTTTTGAATGGTAACAACCAGGTATGGGATGCTCCTAATGTATTTGTTACAGATGGGGCCTGCATGACCTCTGCTTCCTGTGTAAATCCATCCCTAACTTATATGGCGTTAACTGCCAGGGCAGCAGACTTTGCAGTAAAGGAATTGAAGAAGAGGAACGTGTAAGGGAAAACACATGCTTCAATCTTTTTAATATACACCATATGACTAAACAAGAAACCAAGGCATCTTCAATTAATTCCAGAAGAAGTTTCTTAAAGAATACAACAATTGCAGCAGCAGGTTTTTTCGTTGTACCACGTCATGTATTGGGCGGAAAAGGTTACATAGCCCCCAGTGACCGGTTGCAGATTGCTGGTATTGGAGTTGGAGGCAAAGGAGAAAGTGACATCTGGAACTTTTACCAAAGTGGTAAGGCTGATATAGTATTCCTCTGTGATGTAGATGACCGTAGAGCTGCAACTTCTGTAAAGAGATTTCCAAAAGCAAAATATTATAAAGACTGGCGAAAATTATTTGAAAGGGAATCTAAGAATTTTGATGCTGTTTCTATTTCTACTCCTGACCATAACCATGCGGCCCCAACTCTTGCAGCCATGCAATTAGGCAAACATGTTTATGTTCAAAAACCACTAACGCACGATATTTACGAAGCAAGATTACTAACCAATGCCGCAAAGCAATATAAAGTGGTAACACAAATGGGCAATCAGGGAGCATCAGGCGATGGTGTGCGACAATTGGTAGAATGGCATGATGCGGGATTGATTGGAGATGTCCATACCATATATTCCTGGACGGACCGCCCTGTATGGCCCCAAGGTATTCCTTGGCCCGCCGCTAAGGCCGAAGTGCCTAAAGAACTGGATTGGGACTTATGGTTGGGAACAGCACCTTATAAAGATTATATAGAGAAACTAGTGCCATTCAATTGGCGTGGTTGGTGGGACTATGGCACCGGTGCATTGGGCGATATGGGTTGCCACATGCTGGAACCAGCCTTCCGTGTATTAAATTTAAAATATGCCACCGATGTTCAGGCAAGCGTTGGCAGCGTTTATATTGATGAGTTTAAAAGGGGCTATTTTCCTGAAAGTATTCCACCTTCAAGTCATGTGACTTTAAATTTTCCAAAAACAGAAAAAACAAATGGCAAGGTTGTATTGCATTGGATGGATGGTGGTATACAGCCTGAACGTCCTGACGAATTAGGGGCAGATGAAGTTTTTGGTGATGGCGGTAATGGCACACTGTTCATCGGAACGACGGGGAAAATGATGTGTGGAACTTATGGCGAGAATCCCCAGTTATTACCAACAACCAGAACCAAAGAAGTGCAAGTAAAACAAACAATTCCTCGCGTTCCCGGAAGTGCAGCCGGTCATTATGCGCAATGGGTGGAGGCTTGTATTGCCGGATATGGGAATAAGGAGGTTAGTGCTCCTTTTGAAATCTCAGGGCCATTAACAGAATGTTTGCTGATGGCCAATTTAGCAATTCGTGCTTATGATATCCGTGTACCAAAAGAAGATGGCAAAGGTTATACGTACCCTGGCAGGTACCGCAAACTTCTTTGGGATAATGACAAAATGTGGGTTACAAACTTTGACTTGGTAAATCAATTTGTAAAACGGGAATATAGGGAAGGATATAGTCTGAAAGTCTGACTAAGCGAAACCAATTCAAATATTAAAATTCAAACTTTCAAACAATCATATAATATTTATGAACAGAAGAGAAGCCGTACAATATATAAGCATCCTGCTGGGAGGAACAATTGTTGGTGCCAATGCATTCATTACTGGTTGTAAAAGCGAAACCGGAAAAGAACAGAACTTTACCCAGGAGGATATTGCTTATCTGGACGAAATAGCCGACACTATTTTACCTACTACCAAAACCCCGGGTGCTAAGGCGGCTAAAGTAGGACAGTTTATGACAGTAATGGTAAACGACTGCTACGAGGAGGATGAGCAAAAGGTTTTTCGTGAAGGAATGGATAAGATCAACGAAATTTCAAAAAAAGAATTTGGCAATAAGTTTATGGAATTGAATCCACAGCAGCGGCATTCGCTCTTGGTGAAATTAGATGCAGAACAAAAAGAATATACTAAAAATAGAAAGGAAGGTGATCCCCCACATTATTTCAGGCTTATGAAAGAATTGACATTGAATGGTTATTTCACCTCCGAAATTGGATGTACTCAGGCCAGGCGGTATATGGAGACTCCTGGCAGATATGAAGGTTGTGTCCCTTACAAAAAGGGCGACAAAGCATGGGTCTAGTTGCTAATATTTGTCTTTCAAATTGATTCTTCAGAGTTAATATCATCTTTTAAAACAATTGAAATTTAAAGGTCATGTCAGTTCATCGCAGAGATTTTTTAAAGTCAGCTACCGTGCTCTCCTCTGGTCTAGCATTGGGAATGCTTAGCAGTAAAATCACAGGTTGTAAAACTCCTTCTATAAAAGCATCTTCTATAAATGAAAACTTTGGTTTGCAACTGTACACATTACGGGACGACCTCCCAAAAGATCCAAAAGGTATTTTACAACAGGTTGCTTCTTTTGGGTATAAGCAAATTGAGAGTTACGAAGGCCAGCAGGGTATGTTTTGGGGTATGAAAAATACTGAATTCAAAGACTTTCTAAGCGGCCTTGGTATGCAAATGATTGCCAGCCATTGTAATATCAATCAAGATTTTGAACGCAAAGCAGATGAAGCTGCTGCAATTGGTGTAAAATATTTGATTGCCCCATATCTAGGACCTAATAAAGAGCTGGATTTTTATAAAAAAGCTGCTGAACGGTTTAATCAATGTGGAAATATCTGTAAACAGAGAGGAATTAGATTCGCTTATCACAACCATGATTATTCCTTCAAACCTGTTGAAAACGAATTACCTCAGGATGTGATGATGCAAATGACAGATAAAGACCTGGTAGACTATGAAATGGATATTTATTGGGTAGTTACAGCAGGGCAAGATCCCATTGCCTGGTTTAATAAATACCCCGACCGCTTTCGGTTGTGTCACATAAAAGATAGAATGAAAAATGCTCCTGCCAGTGAAGGAAATGCATCAACTACCTTGGGAAATGGAGTGATTAACTTTCCTGAAATATTGAATGTTGCCAGGAAAAAAGGAATGCAATATTTTATTGTTGAACAGGAAAAGTATGAAGGCACTACACCATTGCAGGCTGTAAAAGATAACGCATTATATATGAAAAACCTAAAACTGGCTTAGATCCTAAACGACCAATAGTACCTTCATCCATTCGAATATCATAGTGTAATTGACCCACTTATCTTTTAGCTAACTTTATCAAAGTGAAGTTTCTAAAAAGCAAAACAACTCTTGCTTCTACTGATGAAGAGCTCGTTACCGCATTCAAGCGAACGAAAGATCTTGTTATTCTTGGTCAACTATATGAGCGCTACATGGACCTTGTATATGGAGTCTGTCTTAAATACTTTAAAGATAGCGAGACAGCTAAAGACGGTGTAATGCTTATTTTTGAAGCATTGACTACAAAGCTTCAAAAGTATGAAGTAGCAAATTTTAAAAACTGGCTGCATCAGGTATCAAAAAATCACTGTCTGATGCAATTACGCATTGAAAAACGCTATTCAAAGGCAAATATCGATCCTGAAATTATGCAATTAGAGGAAAATGTGCATCTGAATGGTGTATTGGAAAAAGAAGAACATTTTGACCGTTTGCAGAAATGCATGGAACGGCTACCAGACGAACAAAAAACTACAGTGCAATTGTTTTACCTGGAAGGAAAATGTTATCGAGAAATAGCTTTGCAAACCGGTTTGGAATGGAATAAAGTAAGAAGTTTTATACAAAATGGAAGGAGAAACTTAAAAATCTGTATGGAAAAGCACAATACGGCAACAACTTTTTAAAATGTCAGAAGAGGCAAAAAATAAAAAGAAATATGGTGTAGCTGATTTTGAACGCTATTACAATGGAAAAATGCAGCCCCATGAGATGCACGAATTGGAAAAAGCTGCATTAGAAGACTCATTTTTAGCAGATGCATTGGAAGGTTATATTCAAACACATACCCCGTCTGCAGATATTGACGAATTAAAAAGCCGGTTACGTTCCAAACAGCAAAATGCAAAAGTATTTGCTTTACATGAGTGGAAAAAGTATAACAAGCTTTTCAGAGTAGCAGCAATGGCTATAGGGATGCTGGGAGCCGGATGGCTTGTTTTTGAATTTGCATTCAACAAGTCTGAAACCGATATTTCATTTAGCAAACAGCCTGAAATCCCTAAATCGCCTTCAAATGCAAACAAATCGAATGAAGAACATTCTTCAATAGAGCAAAAATTGGTAGTTGATACTGTCGAAGAATTAAAAGAAAGACCCAATCGGGTAATAAATAAAGTAAATAAAAGAATACCCCACGAAAAGGAGCTTAGTAAACAACCATTACCCGAATCTCATGCAATGAAAATGGAATCAGGAGATTCTGTTAAATATGATATTAACGACCAAGTGGCCGCTGTTGCTTCTAGCCGGTCAGCTCCTACCCAGAATCAAGAAGCCTCACAAGACACACATTTTTCTGCTAAAAGGTCTATTGTAGTTGTTGGCGCAGGAAATATGCATCCAAAAAGAAAAAGCAATAGCAATGATAAACAAGTGATGATTACCATAATGAAAGCAAATGACGGCGTGAATGAATTGGTGCTCAAACTACCAATGAAGGATAGTACATATAAAAAAGCTCCTAGCATTTTAATAGAAGAAGCAGAACCAGAAGAAAGCTGGAGCAAATTCGGAGAATATATTTCCGACAATATAAAAACACCCGAAGATCCGGAGTCAGAATCAATTAAAGGAACAGTTAAAATATCATTTGATGTGAATAATAAAGGAGAACCGGTAAATCTTCATGTTGAAAAATCACTCTGTGAAAAATGCGATGCTGAAGCTTTGAGGCTACTGATGGAAGGCCCCAAGTGGAAAAGAAAAACAAAAAGAGGAAAAGTTAGCATTACATTTTAATGAATCACCATTTTCGTCTTGTTTGTGACGACTCTGCACTCATAATTTCTTCTACAAGTTTTTCTAAAGTAACTTCTTCATTATCAATGATCACTACCGCTTGTTGGTAATAAATACGGCGGTCTGCATACTTTTTAGCAATATAAGATCGCAACTGCTCATCAGTCAAATCCCTAATTAAGGGACGTCCTTCCTTTTCTTTTAATAAACGTTCAAACAAGCTTTCAACAGAACTGTTGATCCAAACTGTTGTACCTGAACTGTTCATGTAATCTATATTATTGTAAAAGCAAGGAGTACCTCCGCCGCATGCCATAACAAAGTCTTCATGACTCTCAGTTAGAATATATAGCACCTCCTTTTCTTTCAGCCGGAAATATTCTTCGCCTTCCTTTTCAAAAATTTCATTTATGCTCCTGCCTTCATTAGCAACAATTTGCTCATCCAGATCAAAAAAGGGTATTTCTAGTTTGCGGCTTAATTGTTTACCCCAATAGGTTTTGCCACATCCCATAAAACCGATTAAATAAATTTTCATAACTGTTTATCCTCAATTCCTGTATAAAAAGGGAAAAGTATTTGCCAACCTTTTAAAACAGGAAATACAATTTAATAAAAGTAATTTGCGAAACTATAGCAAATGCATTACTTAAATGCATTCAGACCCGTAACGTCCATTCCTGTGATCAGTAAATGAATGTCATGTGTTCCTTCATAAGTAATGACACTTTCCAGATTCATCATATGCCTCATGATACTAAATTCTCCTGTTATGCCCATACCGCCCAGCATTTGCCTTGCCTGACGCGCAATATTGGTAGCTATTTCGCACCCGTTACGTTTAGCCATACTTACCTGTTGAGGTGTTGCTTTTCCTTCATCCATCAAAACGCCCAGGCGCCAGTTTAATAACTGTGCCTTGGTTATTTCAGTGATCATTTCAGCCAGTTTTTTTTGTTGCAATTGGAAAGCACCAATGGGTTTATCAAACTGGATCCGCTCTTTGCTATAACGTAAAGCAGTATCATAACAATCCATAGCGGCACCTAAACTCCCCCAGGCAATGCCATATCGGGCTTTGGTTAAACAACTCAATGGCCCGCGCATCCCCTTAACATGAGGCAAAATATTTTCTTTCGGGACTTTTACATGATCAAATACAAGTTCCCCCGTTGCCGATGCCCTAAGGCTCCATTTTCCATGAGTTGTAGGTGTATGGAAGCCTTCCATACCTCTTTCTACGATCAATCCGTTCACTTCTCCACTTTCATCTTTAGCCCAAACTATTGCCACCTGCGAAAAGGGAGCATTGCTGATCCACATCTTGCTACCATTTAAAATTACATGATCACCGGCATCTTTAAAATTGGAAAGCATTCCGGCAGGATTACTGCCAAAGTCAGGCTCAGTCAGCCCGAAACAACCCAACCATTCTCCGGATGCAAGCTTAGGTAGATACTTTCTTTTTTGTTCTTCGCTTCCGTAAGCATAAATTGGAAACATTACCAATGAGCCCTGCACTGAAGCTGTAGATCGAACACCACTGTCTCCCCTTTCCAGTTCCTGCATCATTAATCCATAAGATACATAATCCAATCCGCCACCACCATACTCCTGGGGAATTGTTGGTCCAAAACAACCTAAATCACCAAGTTGCTTTACAATATGCTGCGGGAACTCTGCTCGCTGGGCATATTCTTCTATAATGGGTGATATTTCCTTTTTAACATAATTACGAACCGTTTCACGAATCAGTTTCTGCTCTTCTGTCAATAGTTCGTCAACATTAAAATAATCGGGCGATTGAAAAAGATCAGTAGCCATGGACAATCCGTTTTAAATCTTTCTGGGATGAAAGATACTACGCCGGTAGAAGTAATGGAACATTATTAATTGGTTTTCTTGCTAAAAACCCGGATCAAACCAATTACATCATAACTGCGTAGCGTAAATACGGATTGGATATATGTGGAAAATTAAAGATTCCGCTCTGCTTACTGTGAGCCGAAGGTCTGCGTCCAGTAGTTACCTACCCGAGCCACTCCCATTTCTTTATATTTCTGGCTCATAATATTTTTACAATGTCCTGGGCTTTTTAGCCAACCTTCAATCACTTCTTTTTCGTCCTTATAACCAAAACCGATATTTTCAGCATAGGCCCTCCATTTATAACCTACCCTATCCATGCGCTCACTAACATTAGACCCATCCTTACCTGTATGATTAAAATAATTGTTCCTATACATGTCTTTAGCATGGTTATAGGCAGCCTTTTCCAATAAATCGTTCCAGTTTAAAGGAGGTGCCGGTGCAAAATAGGTATCTCCACAATGGCAACCTTTCTTCCGGGCTTCGTTGACCAATTGAATGATCACCGTTTTATTTATTGTATTTAGCGCCTGTGATTCGCTTGCTCCTGGTGGATCAACCGGTTCTACTGCTTTGGAGCAGGATAAAGAAACTAATGCTGCAAATAAAAGAGGAAACAACATACACAAGATCTTATTATACACTACAAACTTGTTATCCCATAAAAAATTGTTCCCTTTTACGTTAAAACTTTGTTGAACTCTTTATTTAGAAATATATTATATAAAACAGATATTACAAATATATACTCATTTCTTCCTGGTATTGCTGCACTACTAATGATGCCTCATCAGCAAAATCTTCCCCATTGGAAGCGTAAATCACAGCCCTGCTAACATTAACCAGCAGACCACAATCGTTGATCATTGCTTTTTTTGAAATTTCTTTCAAACTGCCTCCCTGTGCTCCTACACCAGGTACAAGATAAAAATGATTGGGAGTTAGTTTTCTGATATTCGAAAACTCATCTGCCTGAGTAGCTCCAATTACAAACATAAGGTTGTCTGTAGTACCCCAGTTAGAAGCTGTTTTTAATACCTTTTCGTAGAGGTATTCATCTCCTGTTCTTTGCAATTCAAAATCTTTGGCTCCCGAGTTGGACGTTAGCCCAAGAAGTATGGTCCATTTGTCTTTATATTCTAAAAATGGCTTCACACTATCTTCTCCCATATAGGGAGCTACAGTAATGGCATCGAAATTTAGAGTTTCAAAGAATGCCTTGGCATATTGAGTTGAAGTATTTCCTATATCTCCCCTTTTTGCATCAGCTATTTTAAAATGGCTGGCAGGTATATAGTTGACGGTTCTTTCTAATGCATCCCAGCCCTTAATGCCAAGGGCTTCATAAAAAGCTGTATTGATCTTATAGCTCACACAATAATCTTTCGTAGCATCAATAATCTGCCGGTTAAACTCGAAAATAGCATCTGGTTTTGATTGCAGGTGCTTTGGAATTTTGGTTATATCTGTATCTAAGCCAATGCATAAATAGGACTTCTTACTGAAGATTTGCTCTGTTAGTTGCTGACGGGTCATAGAGCAAATGTAAAATGTATTTTCAAATGTGTAGAGCCTTAAAGATGTTTGAAGGCATCTTTTAAAATTTTCCCGAACCTCCAAATTTCTTCATATGTATTATACAAAGGAACCGGTGCCAGGCGTACGACATCAGGCTCTCTCCAATCAACAAATATTCCGTTTTGTGTCAGATAATCAAAAATCTTTTTACCCTTATCTGGTATCAGTATTGAGACCTGGCATCCTTTTGCATTAGGTGGGGTAATAATTTGAAATTGATTTCCCTGTAGACGTTTTATTTCTTCTAAAATAAAGAGCAAATAATTACTGAGCTGCAGGCCTTTCAGGTAAACCTGGTTAATACCAGCTTCTGCAAAAATTTCCAACGCAGCTTTATGAGCTGCATATAAAAAAGGAGAGGGCGTACTCAATTGCCAGCCTTCTGCTGATAAAATAGGTTTAAAATCTTTTTGCATCAGAAAGCGGCTGTTTTTTTCTTGCCCCCACCATCCTGCAAAACGATTAATAGATGAATCAGAATGATAACGATTATGAATAAAGGCACCAGCAATGGCTCCCGGACCAGAGTTTAAATATTTGTAACTACACCAGCTAGCAAAGTCTACATTCCAATCATGCAGTTGAAGCAATATATTTCCGGCAGCATGAGCGAGGTCAAATCCAGCTTTTGCACCAACATCATGAGCAGCTTTTGTAATGGCTTCTATATCAAACACCTGTCCTGTATAATAATTTACCCCACCCCAAAAAACCAATGCCAGCTCATGCCTGTTATTTTCAATTGCCGCCAGAATATCTTCATGCCTGATGGTTGATTCTCCTGCTCTGGCATGAACCTCGATGATAACTTCACCAGGATCCAGTACTCTTTGTCGTATGTGCGTTTCAAGTAGATATTGATCACTGGGAAAAGCCTTTTCTTCACAGATTATTTTCTTCCTGGCACCTACAGGATTATAGAAGCCAATTAACAGTAGATGAAGATTTACTGTTAAAGAGTTCATGACAACAACCTCCTCAGGTAATGCGCCAACTATCTCTGCTAGAGGATGCACCAACTGATCGTGATAATCCAGCCAGGGTTGTTCTCCCCTAAAAAATCCCTCAACACCCAACTGATTCCATTGAAGTAAAACCTGTTCAATATATCCCTTGGTCCTTTTAGGTTGCAATCCTAAAGAGTTACCTAAAAAATAAATCAGCTCAACATCCTCCTTTCGCGGAATGTGAAACTCCGAACGGTATTTGTACAGACCATCAGCAGCATCCATTTGCCTGGCAAAAGCACGCGTATTTTGGAACTCCTTAAACATTTAATTAATTTCTAAATACTTCCGGTTCTTCCGCCATCTACCGGTATACTTGTTCCATTTACGTAAGAAGCTGCCGGAGATGCCAGGAAAGCTGCCATAGCAGCAATTTCTGATGGTAGCCCAAAGCGTTTCATAGGAACATCATTTTTCATTTCCATCACAACAATATCTGTTGACACCTGCCGCCTCTGAGCTGTGTTTTGTATTAAACTTTCTAACCTTGCTGTTTCTGTTAGTCCCGGCAAAACATTGTTAACTGTAATATTGAATTGTCCTAATTCATTTGCCATTGTTTTCGCCCACGAGGCAACAGCAGCACGGATAGTATTGGAAACACCCAGGTTATGAAGGGGAATTTTTACCGAAGTTGAAATTATATTGATAATGCGCCCATACTTCTCCATTTTCATACCAGGAATTACTACTTTGGTTAGAATATGATTGCATATAAGATGCTGCTGAAAAGCAATGACGAACGCTTCGCTTTCAGCTTCGGTTATGGGCCCGGCTGGGGGACCTCCGGTATTATTTACCAGTATATGAACAGGTCCCTGTTTAACAATTCCAGAAATAGCATCCTGCACCTCTTCCTGTCTTGAAAAATCAGCGACTGCAAATGAATGCTTTTGGTTAAATTTTTTACTAAGCATTTTTGTTGCATGTTCTAAAGCTGTTGCATTCCGTGCCAATAATGTACAATTGGCACCTAATAGAGCCAGTTCTTCAGCAATGGCAAATCCGATACCTTGGCTACTGCCACAAACAACTGCATTTTTCCCTTCTAACGATATATTCTTATTCTTTTGTTCTATAATTCTTTGAATAAATTCGGATAATCACTAATAATGCCATCTACACCCATTGTTTTTAACTGAATCATTTTATCCAGTTCATTTACCGTCCAGGGAATCAGTTTAATATTTTTTTGATGACAAAACTGAACCAGATCTTCAGTTACCAATGAATAATGAGGACTATAGACATCAGGTATAAAACCTAAACTGCCCAATACTTCCTCGACATTTCTTTTATCATAATCCTCAACCAATATAGATGTTTTAATATTTGGATGCTTATTATGCAGGTATTGCAAGGTCCTGAAATCAAAGGACTGTATGATTACCCTTTTATCTATTTGCCTGGCATGAATAGTTTTCATCAATAAGTCAACAAACAGTGAAGGTTCTGGATGATACAATCTATCAGTGAGTGGTGTACACTTTGTTTCTATATTATAAGTAATAGTATTCAACTTTTTTGTGGTAATGTAATTTTCCACACTATCAATTACTTCGCTCAGTAATGGCTTTATTGTCTTGATCTTTTGTTGTTGTGGAAAACTTGGATGCGGCTTCATGCCTACATCATACCGCTTTACCTCCTGAAAGGTCATTTTATAAATGTTCAATTGTTTTTCCTCTTTTTCAGAAACATAGTTACCATCAGGTTTTGTTGTGATTTCGTGATTGAAATAAGGATCATGCGAAAGTATCAACTGACCGTCTTTTGTAACAACCACATCCATTTCTAGAGTTGTAACACCCAGGTCCAAAGCCTTAATCATAGCAGGAATCGTATTTTCCGGCATAAGGCCCCGGCATCCCCTATGTCCTTGTAATTCAAAGTTTGTGAACTGTATGGATTCTTTATGAATATTTTTCTGCATGTTGATACACGATGTAAATAAAAGCAATAAAAGTTGATACTTCATTGATATGTCATTGTGTTAATAAAAGAGGCTACCTCAACTATTTGAGACAGCCTCGTTAAAGAGCAGCCTATGTGCCCATTAAAAATACTGAATTAACAATTCTAAGTGTTCCTGCCGCTTGTAGAAACATTTGTAGTGCTACTGCCTACAGAAAGCCTTTCTGAGCCTACACGCAGGCGATTTTCAACATTTTGAACACCAGAAACACGTTCCGCAAGTTCTTCTGCACGACGTTTTGCATCTCGGCTATCTACAGTACCGGAGAGAATTACTTCATTATTGTTGACCTGAACATCAATATCAGATGCATCTACATAATCATCGTCACTCAAACGATCACTAACATCTTCTCTTATCCTTTCATCTGACCGGTGATAGCCTTTTGGCCCCTTACCTCTATGTTGTCCGGCCAATATTTTGTCTCGCTCACGTCTTCTCTCAGCTTCTTCATCTCCAAACCAAGAAGAGACCTCATCTGTAGTTTTATCCCACCACGAACGATCCTCTCTTACGCGGTCTCTATCCCAATTTCTTTCTCTATCTCGATCCCTGTCGTAACTGCTCCTTGGATAATTACTTCTTTCATAACTGCCACCATAATAACCCTGTTCGCCAAAAGAAGTGCCTTGTGTACCTCTCCATTCATTTTCACGTCTGTCCCATCCTTGGTTATAATCCCTCCGGCCCCAATCTCCTTCCATACTTCCGTATCCACCTGTAGTGCCATAACTGCTTCCATACCCGCCAGAAGTTCCATACCTGCTACCATATCTTTGGTTTTGATCCCTGTCCCGGTCATAACCGCTCCGTCCCATCTGTTGGCTTGTGCCCATATAGCCACCACCATAGTCATATTCCCTTCTACCAGCTCCTCTCATGCCTGAACCAGAGCTGTAGTCACTTCCGTAACCTTGGTTATAGCTTCCATAATCTCTCCTTCCCTGTTCATAATCACGATCATAATTCACATTGCCGTAACTTCTGCTCCTCTGTTGGTAATCCTGATCACGGTTGTAGCGATTTTCTCTTTGATCCCAATCCTGATTGTAAGGATTGTTCCATTGATCACGATTTCTGTCTGCCATAGTTAAAGGTGTTTTATAGTGAAAAAAATAGGTTATATATGAATTTGTATAAAAAAACCGTGCCCTATACACACTAAAAAAGCAACATTTTGTTGGCAATAAATTATGCAAAACCTGTTTCTTTGCCTTAGGCTGAGATTTATTAATATTGCCCGGCTGGCACGAAATAAAAATAACTTAATGACGTTTGGGAAATGAATAGATAAAAGTTAATTATAAATATTTAATTCTAAACTATTTATAATTAACTGAAAGAAGTTATGGTAAAATTTTCCTGTTCCAGCTATTAAATTTGAAGCCCTTAATCAAAAAAAATGAAAAAGCATTTTACAAAATTAATAAAGTCAGGAGGCAGATTACGTGAGTTTAATTTCAGGAAATTATCTAGCCCTAATGACAGCTTATATCATGTTGATGTAAGTGACGATCGTGGAAACCGCATCATTTTCAAAGTAAGAAAAGAAAACGGAAGTTGGAAAATTGAAGAAACCGGTTTGCCTAAATGGGTATATGAAGTTGAGCATAATCTGAAAGAGGCGATTGAAGATTAATACAAATAAGAGGGCCTCATTAAAATGAGGCCCAAACAACTAACCCATTCTTTTCAAAACAAGAATAGAACAACGAAGTGTAAATATACAAATTTCTGCCTAACACTAAATTAATTAGTCTAATTTTTTTAGCAAAAACAAGCTTATTCCAACTCTATCTTTGTATATTCAGATTTTGATATGTTATTGTTTTCATTTTTTAAATCATAAATTTTATTCTTTATCCTGCCATTAATGATATATTGATCATATCCTTCTCCTCCATACATATAAATTTTAATTTTTGAAGTCACTGATGCATCAATAATAAATTTGTCAGTTCCCTTATATCCCATTAAATAAATCAAGGATGTTTCGCCCTCCTTAAATTTCCGTTCATAGGTTTTAATATCTCTTTTTTCCTGTCTACTTTGTCTGAATACTGAAATATTGATCATACCATCCCTTGCGCTTACCTTAAAAATTTCGTCTTCATTACTTCCGTTTACCTGAACAATCCTGGATAAGAACTTATAATACTTCATTACCGCCGGCAGCATGCTGTTCCTTCTGCTTGTTAACTTCTGCTCTATTTCTTCACCCCTTATCCCATATATTTTGGGTGGAAGCTCCTTAACTGCTTCAACTATAACACTATCAGTAAGTTTTGCTATAAAAGCTCTCGTCGTTCGCTCCCATTCAGAAGCGTCTAAATCATTTAAAAATGTTTGGTCGAACTCCCAGGATTTATAGTTCAATTTACGAAGCCCCTTGGTTTCATTTTTAAACCAGTTAATGTGTTGCATGGCTACCAGTTTTCCAATCCTTGGAATGATACCTTTTGCCATAAAGAAAGCCTGATCACGATCTCTCGGTATGGCATAATAGTATTTAGCTTTTGTAGAATCAACTACTCCCCAACGCCACTGGTCGGCATGCCTGTCCCAATCTGCAACTAACATGTCGAGTAATCTTGCCATTAAAACTTCGCGCTGAATAATTAATCGATCATTGGCTTCAATAATATCTTCCTGTACTTCAGATGTGCTTTCTGTTTCTTTAGTTCCTTTTCTCATAGGTTCTCGTTCTTCCAGATAGCAAACCTTCCCTGAAAACACATCCTGATAAATGCCTAATCCGGCATCATGAGGTACATAAAATAATTTAGGATATGGTGCAACAATGCCGGTCATTTTCGCCAAACGACCTACCACCAAGGAAGCATACGGATAAGAACCGGAAATAAGATCCTGGACGATCTTTTGCACCAAAGTACCCCTATAAAATTTAGGAATAGCTCCTGCTGCATCCTTGTCAACAGTACGCAACGCCCATTCCCTACCCCTTTGATCTTCCAATTTTAAGGACTTCGTTTGCTGTCCTCCACCTAATTCAATGACCTTTAAACCGCTACCAGGTAATCTAAAAACAGGCATTTTTACTTCAGTCGACCATTCTTCCCGGTAATTTGTACCAATAAACAGTTGCCTCAAAAAAGAAGCATTTTTAAATTGATTACTGGCAACGGCTGTAATAGAATCAAAGCTATAAATTCCAATTTTCTGGTCTTGTGCATTAAGTAATGCAAAAAAGCAAATTCCTAATAACATTATAATAATCTTTTTACCCATTTTCTATTTTCATCTTGTAGTTGGATAACCGCACATTGCCTGTAATGAAGAGCTACATCAAATGATTTGCCGTTTTTCATAATCACAATTTCCTTTTATCCTACAATATTTGTTTTTATACTTTGCAAATGCCGATTAATTTTAATTTTATCCGCATGAAAATTTCATTTTGGTCCATTGGGAAAGCAAATGAAGCATATGTAAAAAACGGAATTGATGAGTTTACTAAAAGGATCGGAAGATATTACCCGGTAGAATGGAATATAATTCCTGTGCCTAAGTATTCAGGAATGCTTTCAGAAATGGATTTGAAAAAACGTGAATCAGATACAATCCTACAATTATTAAAACCAGATGATTACTTGGTTGCACTTGATGAAAGGGGTAAAGAGTTCACATCCGAAGAACTTGCTAATTTCCTTCAGCAACGTTCAAACGAAAGTATCAAATCACTGGTATTTTTAATTGGCGGAGCTTTTGGACTTGATGATCAGGTGCTTAAAAGGGCAAAATTTAAATGGTCCCTTTCCAAACTTACATATCCACATCAACTCGTGCGATTAATACTTTCTGAACAGATTTACCGGGCCTGTACTATTTTGCGCAATGAAAAATACCATCATAAGTAGGTCATTTACCCAAAGCATTACAGTTTAATATTTAAATATATTTAATATAATATGCAGTTATCAATCACTTTAGTTATTGTAATAATTACTTCCCTCGTTTCTTTTGGAGCTTTCAACAATCAAAAAATAACCAATGACCTGATCTTTTATCCCCCTGCAGTTACAGCACAAAAACAATGGTACCGGTTCTTTTCTTGCGGTTTGATCCATGCAGACTTTATGCACCTTATTTTCAATATGCTTTCGCTTTATTTGTTTGGGCGCTTCGTAGAAAATGCATTTGCAGACATCTTTGGTCAGGTAGGCAAATGGTATTATTTGGTAATGTACATCTCTGCTTTGTTGGTTTCTTTGCTTCCCACTTATGTAAAACACAAAAACGATTATTACTATCGGAGCCTTGGAGCTTCTGGGGCTGTAAGCGCTGTAGTTTTTGCCGGATTGATGATAGCTCCTTATGTTGAAGTTGGCTTCTTCTTTATACCACCCATTATTCCTGGTTTTGTATTCGCTCCACTTTACCTGCTTATATCTGCATATTTAGACCGGAATGGCAGAGACAATATCAATCATTCTGCACATATTTGGGGCGCTCTCTTTGGGTTAGCATTCATTATTATAGTAGGGAAAATGTCTGGCTATGATGCCATTGGAGCATTTGTTAATGGTGTGAAATATTATTTAATGTCAAAAGGATGGATATAATGAAAAAAATTACCTGCCGGACACCTGCAACCGGATAGCCCTTTTTGTTGAGGGGCTTACTTTAAACCGATCATCGATACGCAATCCAACCACCCAGATAACTCTTTTATTAGATTCTACAACCCACACTTTTTCTTTTTCGCTTTTTGACAGTTTTTGATCAATAAAAAAGCGGGAAAGCTTTTTCTTTTTGGGCATGCCCAGAGGATAAAAATAATCACCCTGTCTCCACTTTCTTAAAACCAAGGGATATTGAATGCTTCGGATGTCCAATACCGCTACATCCTTATTATTGCTGAATAAAATATTATCCTCAAGGAAATGAATGTTTAAACTAAGCTCATCAAAATAAACCACTCTTTCTTCTTTTTCTATTAAAATAATTTTAGCGTCATCTGCATTTAATGGTGAGATAATCAGCCATTTACGGTTGCGCAGAATACGGTGAGAAGGGCTCGTAATATATTTTCCTGTTTCACTATTCAACAACTTCACCACTTCATGCACCTGCCTGTTACTAAAGCCAAAATCCTTGACGATCTCATATACTATTGTTGAAAGAGGAACACTTTTTAAAAGTTTTAAAACAGGTATATGAACTTCAACTCCTTTCTGCTCAATTAAATTCGTTTTATGCATTTCAACAGCCTGCCGGTAAAGGATTTCTGTCTCCGAAAAGCGTTGAATATTTTGAGCTATATTATTGATGGCTTCAGGGAAAACTTTCTCTATAGCCGGAATAATATTGTGCCTGAAATAGTTACGTGTATATTTAATTTCATCATTACTGCTATCTTCAACCCAACTAAGCCCGTTTTCAAGCGCATATGTTTCTATTTCCTTTCGCTTTGCAAACAATAATGGCCGAATGATTTTTCCTGCTATTGGTTGTATCCCTCTTAGACCACTGATACCTGTACCTTTAAAAAAGTTCATTAACACAGTTTCTATATTATCATCAAGATGATGGGCTGTGAGCAGAAAATGGTCTACCTTTCCTTTTAATATCTCATCAAACCAGTCGTATCTGAGCTTTCTCGCAGCTTCTTGTATAGATAATTTGTGCTCCTCAGCAAAAGCTTTAGTCTGAAAACGACGTAAATAAAATGGTACCTGGTATTTTTCAGCCAATTTGGTGACAAAAACTTCATCACGCACGCTTTCTTCACCCCTAAGATTAAAATTGCAATGAGCCATTGAAAATTTTAGACCAGCGGTATGACATAAATGACATAAAACAGCCGAATCTATACCACCACTAACGGCAATTAACAATTGTAATTCTTTTTGTGCAGGACAAATGTTTTTAAAATAGGTTAAGAATTTTTCAACAAAACTCACAGGCTGATGTTGTTTATTTAGTTAAATATGCCTTATTGCTGCGAAACAATGATCTATACAATACAACGCTTTGATCACTTATAATATATTAAAAAATGAGGTCTTCATAAGCTGCAAGCAACTCATTATAAGCATGCTGGTCTCCTGCTTCTTTTGCTTTAAGCAGCCCTTTTTCGTAAACAGCTATTGCTGAGCTGGTGTTGTTATTGCGTTCCAGCAGTTTTCCCAAATGATAATAGCTGCCAATATAATTTTCATTTTGGCTCAGTAAATTTTCAAATAACTGTTGGGCAGATGCATCATCATCCTGTTTTATATATTCCAATGCCAAAGCATGTTGCAAAAAACTATCATTCGGGTTTGCAGCCAAAAGTTCCTTTAATTGAGCAATCCTGTCCATGGTCAATAATTGGTCTGATTACCAGGTTTTTTTCTTCAATAAAAATTGTATATTAGTTGCATAAACAACCATTAACGAAAACATTCCGTATGAAAATTTTGGTCTGCATCAGTAAAACTCCAGACACCACGGCAAAAATAGCCTTCACAGATAACAACACGAAATTTGCTGAGGCTGGTGTTCAATGGATCATTAATCCTTATGATGAATGGTATGCATTAGTCCGGGCAATCGAATTGAAAGAAGCAGATCCGTCTACAACGATACATTTAATCAATGTCGGTAATGCTGATTCCGATCCCATCATCCGTAAAGCATTGGCATTGGGTGGTGACGAAGCCATCCGCGTGAATGCCCAACCAACTGAAAGCTATTTTACAGCTTTTCAAATAGCAGAGTTTGCCCGGCAGGAAGGCTATGATTTAATATTTACGGGCAAAGAAACAATTGATTATAATGGGGGTGCGGTCGGTGGCATGTTAGCAGAAATGTTGGACCTTCCATATGTTGCGCTGGCGACCAACTTTCAGTTGAACGCAAATACAGCTACAATTACCAGGGAAATTGAAGGAGGTGAAGAAATAGTTGAAGTTTCTTTGCCAGTCGTGGTTAGTTGCCAAAAGGGTGTAGCCGAGGCACGCATCCCTAATATGCGTGGCATAATGGCTGCACGTACAAAACCTCTTAAAGTAATTGAACCAAAAGAAGCAGAAGTACAAACTCAATTTTCAAGCTTTGGCCTCCCTCCTGCTAAAGCCGGTGTAAAACTCGTTTCACCAGATAATGTTGAAGAATTGATACGCTTGTTACACGAAGAAGCGAGAGTCATATAATCCGCCTTAGTCAGGAATAATTCTTAAACCATTAAAATTAAAATAATGAGCGTTCTTATTTATATAGATCATTCAGATGGCCAGATAAAAAAAGCTACACTTGAGGCCTTAAGTTACGGAGCTAAAATAGCAGAACAAGTTGGAGATGTTGCAGAAGGTGTTTTACTGGGAAGTGTATCTGCGGATTTAGCCTCTTTAGGAAAGCATGGAATAAAAAAAATTCATCTTATCCAAAACGATTTATTACAACATTTTGATTCACAATTATTTACAAAAATAATTGCACAGGTAGCCCAACAAACCGCTGCAAAAATTCTTGTATTTGCAAATAACACCAGCGGAAAATCTCTGGCCCCAAGGGTTGCAGTTCGGTTAAAGGCTGGTTTTGTATCCGGAGCTGTAGCCCTCCCAGAGACTGATAATATCTTCACTGTTCGTAAAAATGTCTTTTCAGGTAAGGCTTTTGCTAATGTAGAGGTCAAAAGTGATATTAAGGTAATTACACTAAATGTTAATGCATTTAATATAGTTGAGGGTACCGGAACAGCAGAAGTAAGCCCATTCAATGTAGAGGTAGAAGCGCCCAGGTTAAAAATTATAAAAGCAAATAAAACAAGCGGAACAGTTTCTTTAACTGAAGCTGATACCGTAGTAAGTGCAGGGCGAGGTTTAAAAGGTCCTGAAAATTGGAAAATAGTGGAGGATTTGGCCTCATCGTTAGGTGCAGCACTGGCATGCAGCCGGCCTGTGGCTGATGCTCATTGGCGACCGCATAATGAGCATGTAGGACAAACAGGTATCGCAATTGCACCTAATTTATATATTGCCATTGGCATTAGCGGAGCCATACAACACCTGGCTGGTGTTAACAGAAGTAAAGTAATTGTTGTTATTAATAAGGACCCGGAAGCTCCTTTCTTTAAGGCGGCCGATTATGGTATTGTAGGTGATGCTTTTGAAGTTGTTCCCAAATTAACAGAGGCGGTTAAAAAAGTGAAAGGCATAGAATGAAATTAGTTATGATATAAACATTCGTTTACAATTTTCCTGGAAGTTGAATATTTGTTAAAAGCTTATTAAGATCAGGTCCACTTTTATTTAATGAAATGCTGTAGGTTTGTAAACCTGCACTAATTTTGGTCTTTCAGGTTTTGTATTATGAAGAAAATAGAATTGGAAATTGTGGCTTTATCGCACAGCATCACCCAAACACATTCGTATGCTGTTGTACTGGGCGAAGTAAATGGTTTAAGGCGCTTACCTATCGTTATTGGCGGGTTTGAAGCCCAGGCTATTGCTGTTGCACTTGAAAAAATGCAACCAAGCCGTCCATTGACCCATGATTTGATGAAAAATTTCATGAATGCCTTTAATATCGAATTGCATGAAGTTGTGATTACAGATCTCCAGGAAGGAATTTTTTATTCAAAGCTTGTTTGTACATCTGATAACGATACAGTTGAAATTGATTCCCGCACTTCAGATGCTTTAGCACTCGCCGTTCGCTTCAACTGTCCTGTTTATACTTTTGAACATATTTTAGAAAGTGCCGGTATATTAATGGAAGAAACTTCCAATACTAAAAAAAGAAAAGAAGCAACAGTAGAGGAAAGAGGCGATAAAAATGACCTGAAAGCTATGAGCCTTGATGAGTTAAATAAGATGTTAGGTGAAGTGCTGGAGCAGGAAGATTATATTAAAGCTATTGCTATCCGGGATGAGATAAACAGCCGTAAAAAAAATCCCTGATAATAAATTCCTCAAGTCACTACTTTATTCCATGATTGAACCCCTTCCTACCTGAATTTCATGATCGTATTTCCTAATTGCAAAATTAATATAGGACTTCACGTACTGAAAAAGCGGCCTGATGGATTTCATGATTTAGAGACCGTTTTTTATCCAATTGGTATACAAGACGCTTTAGAAATCGTTCAAAATACAAAAGACAGAAAAACAAATTTCCAGATAACAGGTAACTCTATTGACGGAAAAGTTGAAGACAATATATGCCTGAAGGCCTACAACCTGCTCAAATCTGACTTTCCTGATTTACCTGCTATTAATCTTCACCTGCATAAAGCAATTCCTACCGGTGCGGGACTGGGTGGCGGCAGTTCAGATGGTGCCTTTACCTTATTATTACTCAATAAAAAGTTCAATTTGGGACTTAATAAGGAGCAATTAATAAATTATGCGCTCTCTTTAGGAAGCGATTGTCCTTTTTTCATTAATAACACTCCTTGCTTTGCTACTAGCCGGGGAGAAATAATGGAAGAGATAACGCTGGATGTAAGTAATTACCTGATCGCCATAATCAATCCCAAAATTCATATTAACACAGGTTGGGCATTTTCCAGAATAGTTCCAGGCGAAGCGTCATATGCCCTTCGCAACGCAATAAAAGCACCTGTGTCTGAATGGAAGCACAAAATCTGCAATTATTTTGAAGCTCCGGTATTTGAAGCTTTCCCTGAAATCAAAGAAATCAAAGAGTATCTTTACAACCAAGGAGCTGTGTTTGCATCAATGAGCGGCAGCGGCTCAACCGTATATGGTATCTTTCAAAAAGAAACTCCACCGGTACTATCTTTTCCTAACCACTATTTTGTCAAAATACTGCAGTAGATTTCAATTTCCTTCCTTGGTAAATAGTCAACCGACACAGGCATAGTTTTTTATGGTTGATATTTACAAAACTTCATTTTATGGACAAATTGAAAGACCTCAAAGATCTGTTGAAGCATGAAATAAAAGATTTGTATTCTGCAGAAGAACAAATCATTGATGCCATGCCAGCAATGATCGAAAAAGCGAATAATCCAACGCTTAAACAAGCGCTCGAAATGCACCTTCAGGTTACTAGAGTACAAAAGGACCGTTTGGAACAAGTTCGGCAGCTTCTGGGTGAATATGATAAAAAAGAAGATTCAGGTTTCTTTTCTGGCTTGTTTGGAAATAATATTACCTGCAAAGGAATGGAAGGCCTTATAGACGAGGGTGAAAAAGTGATGTCAGAAGACATGAACCCTGAAGTTATGGACGCAGCTATAATAGCATGTGCTCAAAAAATTGAACATTATGAAATTTGTGGCTACGGCACAGCAAGGGCTTATGCACGGCAATTGAACATGAACAATGTTGCAGAGTTGCTGGAGCAAACTTTAGACGAAGAACACCAGGCTGACGAACAGTTAACTTCTTTAGCTCTTGGTGGCTTGAACCAGAAAGCTGAAGTAAGTTCCACAATACGTGGCTCCGAAAATGAATCTTATACCTAGAAGTTGCAATTATTGAGCAGTTAGCTCAAAACAAAACGTGCGCTATCACTCGTATGTAAACTTATGATGGCGCACGTTCATTTGTAAACGATATCCCTTTGCGTATTAAATTACGATCTACCCATTTCTTTCAGGAAAGCTATATGGGAAGCAACTGCATAACGCATTTTTGGATATTCAATATATTCAATACCAAACTCTCTGCAGGTTTGTTTAATAATCTTGCTGATATTAGGGTAATGAATATGCGAAATTTTAGGAAATAAATGATGTTCGATCTGAAAATTCAACCCGCCTACAAACCAATTGATAAACTTATTCTTTGGTGCAAAGTTAGCTGTTGTTTTTAGCTGATGGATAGCCCACTCGTCTTCAAATCGTCCTGTTTCTGCATCAGGTAAAGGAAAAGCAGTGTGCTCCACTGTATGTGCTAATTGGAATACAATACTTAAGATGAAACCAAATATTAAGCTATAAAGCAAAAACCCAATAATAAAGGTTTTAAATCCCAGCATATAAATAGGAAGAACAAGGAAAAGGGCAACATAAACCAACTTAAAACCCCAAAAACTAATATGATCAATAGTTTCCATCTTCTTTAAAGGCACATCACCTATCCGGCCCCTGAAGTATTTTACAAAATCTTGTACTAAAATCATAAATAAATAAGTCATAGGGTATAAGAGCCAGAAGTAAATATGTTGAAAGCGGTGAAATTTATGTTTCACTTGCGTGTCACTCATTCTTAACCATGGCTTTACGTCAATATCATCATCTATGCCATCTACATTTGTGAAAGAGTGGTGAATGATGTTATGTTTGTTTTTCCAGATAAAAGTACTTCCACCAATAACATCCCAGCTATGAGCAGCCAGCGTATTTAAAATCTTGTGCTTGGAAAAGCTGCCATGCGCCCCATCGTGCATAAGATTAAAACATAAAGCTGCACCTGCAACGCCTAAAAGCAGACTCTCCAGAATGGCCCAAAAAGCACCCGGAGTAAAAAACACAAGATGTACATAAAGCAATACAAAAACACTGATCAAGATGATTGCCTTACTATATAAACTTATGTTACCTGTAATTGGCTTTCCTGTCTCCTTAAAATAAACATTGATGCGCTTTTTCAATTCCGCATGAAACGACTGAGATACTGTTGCAAATTTTGGCGTTGCCATAAAAATTCCTGTTCCTATTAATAATGATAAAATAATTGTTCAAGTTTTAGTTTAGGCGTTAATATAAATGCTGTCCTTTTCAAAGCCTGCAGGCCAAAACATAAAACTTTATTATGTAACTAAGTTTCTTGTAAAACTAAAGCATCAAGATTATGTATGCCTATATCCTTTTTTGAAATGAACCCTTCTGCAAATTGTACACCAATTCGCTTACCTAAAAGCTTTGCTCTTGAAATAATAGACTCTAAAAATTCAGGCCTGGAAATATATGTTTGAGGTTCCGAGCTCTCAGGATCGTAAAATTGTGTTTTAAATGCCTTTATTGCATCCAGACGCTGCTCCCACACATCACTGATGTCAACAATCACATCAGGTTCGCAAAAGCGGTCTTGTAAATAATGAAGTAAATATTTAGGCCTCCATTTTTCTTGCTCTTGTCCATTTTCATCCACGGTTTTTATCTGCCGCAAACCCGACAAAAAACATGAATCATATATTAATTTTCCGCCACGTCCATGATCTGGATGACGGTCATCCATAATATTCCCTATAACAATATCCGGTTGGTATTTCCTTAAAACCTTGATGAGTTGCATCTGATGAGCTTCATCATTCTGAAAAAATCCATCTCTCATTTTTAAATTTTCCCGCACATGTACCCCCATGATCTTTGCAGCATCTGCGGCTTCTTTATAGCGGGTTTCAACTGTACCTCTGGTACCTAGTTCACCTTCCGTGAGGTCTACGATACCCACTTTTTTCCCCCGCTTGATCTCTTTTATGATTACACCTGAACAACCCAGTTCTACATCATCCGGATGAGCACCAATTGCCAATATGTCTAATTTCATTTGTAAATGGAACTTTTCAATGGTCCGTAAAATTTTGCCTGAAAACTCAAATCAGGTTGCAAAAGTACGGACTTAGCGAAAAGGATTAGGAATTGAAGATCAGTAATTAAGAGTTTGTGAAGTATATAACAAAACAAATAAGGGTTTATTTAAATATCTATCCCTATTGACTAAACGAGATGTTGTTTATACCAGGTAATAGTAAATGAAGATTTATTGTCTGGCAGTCGACCTTAAACCAGGCTTAAAAGGATTATTATACCAAACCCCGTCGATTTCTTTAACAATAGTTTCTATTTGACGGTCATAATCATCTTCTTCATACCTGTATTCCTGTTTTAAACTGCTGCCAAAGAAAAAGGCAATCGTTTGGTACATACGTGCATTCAAACCGCCGCGATATTCCTTGATAATTTCATAGCAATTGTTTCCTGTCTGCCGGTTGATCAGCTTCATTAAAACCTTCCCCTGGTAAATAGAAAGATTTGATAAAGGATCGGCAAACTTATCCTTTAACTCTTTTTCCCTGGATTTAATATAAGCTTTCCTGCTTTTCTTTGAATCAATTCCTACAAGATGAGCATTTACATCATTTAAAGTATAGCCGGCCGTTCTGGCATAGGGATAAGTAACGTATACTGCATTACGCAAACGGTTGTATTTTTCAATTGCCTTAGCTAATTTATCGGGAGGTAGGCTGGAAATATATACCATTTCAAGTTCTCTGTAGGGCATGGACTCTCCATTATAAATAATGGCCTGTACAATAATGGTATCGTTAGGCCCCCACTTTAATGGTGCTGAAGTCTGTGCGTAAAGCACTTGACCAATAGCTGAAAATAAGATGATAAAGAGGGTATAAGTCAGGCGGTTCATTATTTATGAAAACTCACGTAAGTTAATCATAGATAAAGACAGTACTAAGGCCGGAATTGCTGTTTTGCAAAAATTTAAATTTTCTTTAAACGGATACGGTTGGTTTCTATCCGGCGCATCATGCTGATAATGAAGCCGATAACCATTAAAATAGTGCCTAACCACAGGATATTGATAAAGGGAAACTTGTAAGCCTTTAAAGTAACATATTCCATAACAGAATTAGACTCTTTTACGCCAAGCTCTACTTGTTTGCCTGAAACATTCTGTACACGTACAACCAGGCTTTCGGCATTTGCAGTATCAGGTTCGGAAAATAACTGCCCACCTTTATTGATCAAGACTGGCTCAAGGTTGTATTCTGACCCCGTTTTTGCATATACTTTTAAAGATGCCACTGTAACACTGTCACTACTGCTTAATCCAGCCCCGGGTATATGTTTATGGTGTGTCAGATCTTCCAAAACAGCAAACCCGTTCGAATAAAACACAGTATCACCTACCGAAATTTTTTGAGGAACAAACGTAGAGGTATCCTTATTTTTTTCCGGATCTGGTAAAGACGTGATATAGGTAAATACATCATGGTCCCAATAATGCCTTGCGTCTGGATTGGCCATTAACCCTTCATTGCCTTTATAATTGACGAATGCATTAGGCGTGAGTACAAAATTGTCTTTGCCACTTTTACTTTCAAACCGTACATGATAGAACCACAAAGGCTTTTCAGGATGCGATGAATCCTTTTCATAAGTCACCCAGTATTTCCCCATATCATTTCGAATTCCCTTGATCAGAGTTAAATTCTCTCCGGGCTTCTCTTTATTACCTTCTCCAAAATTGATGAATACACCACTTGTATTGTGCGATATCACTTCTTTTTTCGAAGATGAGATCAAAATACCCACCAGCATCAAACCGAAACCAAGGTGGGCCAAAGCTCCTCCTGAACGTTTCATGCTGCCTTTCATGCCAATCCAGATATAAGCAGCATTGCTTATAACGGAATAAATGCTTGCGACAATGGCCAGAAAAATAGCTCCTAAATAACCAAGACCGTGTTCCCGGTAATTCACGTCCCCAAAAACTAGTACAAGAGAAGCTATGATCAAAGCTGCTAATGATGGCCACATTAGTCGCTTCAAAACAGCCTTACCGGTTGCTTTATAACGCAAATACATTCCAAATCCTGTCAGCAGTCCGACAATAATGGCAACAAATATTTGGATACGGTTGTACGTAAACTCAGTATCCTCTCCAAATGCCAACGGTGTAAAAACTTCAGTGTCTTTACCTGCAAAAAAGCTGACAATTTTATTGAATACCGGAACTGATGTCATTAGAATAATGGAAGCCGCAGCCAAAAACAAAACCAGAGAACCTACAAACATCCAGAACTCGCGGGAGGAGGTTTCTTCTTCTTTGGCTATATAAGGAATTTGCTTATAACGTTTGAAGAAAAGGATAAAAGAGGGTACAATAAAGAGGAACAGGAAAATTCTTAACTGCCAGTTCATACCCAGGTCGGTAAATGCATGCACCGAGGTATCCTGCAAATCACCGCTCCTGGTAAGGTAGGTCGAATAAAGAACCAACAAAAAAGACAGGATAAAAAACAGGTAGGTTGGCCTTAAAGAGTGCCCGGTGTGGTTGTAAATTAACAGTGTATGGATCCCAGCTACAAGAATCAGCCAGGGTACTAATGAGGCATTTTCAACAGGGTCCCATGCCCAATAACCTCCAAAAGTTAGTGATTCGTAAGCCCAGGCAGCTCCCATCATGATACCCAACCCCAAAACAGCGGCAGAAAATAAGGCCCAGGGTAGTGCTCTTCTTGTCCAGCCCATCAGATCTTTTGTCCATAGACCTCCAATAGCAAAAGCAAAAGGAATAATAGTAGAGGCAAAACCAAGAAATAAAACCGGAGGGTGAATCACCATCCAATAATTCTGCAGAAGCGGGTTCAGGTCATTACCATCCTGAATTAAGGAAAGATAATCTGGTCTTGAAAAGATGGGCGCGTCCATTTCATTGCGAAGCAGAACAAATGGATTAGAACCCACTTTTAACCCAGCCATATTAAGGCCTAATATCATGGTCGCCAGGCAGAACTGAACAAAGCTCAAAACAGCCATTACTGGTGCTTCCCACTCTTTTTCCTTTTTTATAACAACCAATCCCAAAATGCAATGCCAGATGCTCCAAAGGAGAAAACTACCCTCCTGTCCTTCCCATAAGGCACTTAACAAGTATTTGGGTTCCAGTGTTTT
>CBKWHA010000020.1:0-35904 GCA_966674115.1 uncultured Chitinophagaceae bacterium | reverse complement strand
GAGGAAAAGGCGGTAAGGACTACCTTATTGGAAGGCTCTGTACGCTTTGTGAGCGGCAACAACACCAGTTTACTGAAACCCGGCCAACAATCACAGTTGACAAAAGAAGGACAAGTGAAGGTGATCAGTAGTGTGGATGTGGATGAAGTGATGGCCTGGAAAAACGGTATGTTTTATTTTGAAAACGCAGATATAGAAACGGTGATGAGACAGTTGTCCCGCTGGTATGATGTAGAGGTAGTCTTTAAGAATAAGAATACAAGAGAGCAGTTTGTTATGGAAATGCCCCGAAGTTCAAAACTATCCGATGTGTTAAGGGTATTAGAGCTTACTGGTAACATACAATTTGAGATAGAAGGAAGGAAGATCATCGTAATGCCATAAATAAGCCATTAATTAAATACTAAGTATAAAATCAGTGATTAGCCCAAAAGAAAACCGGAAGTACTGCGAATACTTCCGGCCAATAATTCAGGTTAATCCAATTAAAAATCCGTGTAGTTTCTTTATTGTTTAACCCAAAATCAAAACAAATTTATGCATTTGATTGCTTGTCGCCATCCCCTTAAGCGAAAGGGGGTTGGAAAAACTTTGTTAATGATGAAATTGACAGCCATTTTATTGCTTGCCGTCTGCCTGAATGCTACAGCAAGTGGGTTTGCCCAAAAGGTCAGTCTTTCTGAAAAGAACGTTTCCCTGGAAAAGGTATTCAGGGAAATTAAAAAACAAACCGGTTATACGTTCGCTTACACCAAAGCCCTTTTGCAGAAAGCAAAACCGGTTACCATCTCCATCAGTAACGCTCCGATTGAAAAAGTGCTGGACCTTTGTTTTCAAGACCAACCTTTAGATTATACAATAGTCAATAAAACGGTCGTAGTTATAAACAGGAAAGAGAAAGTACCTGAAAAGGAACAGGTCTCTATTCCTCCACCGCCTATTGATATTAAAGGGACTGTCTATGACGAAAAAGGTAAGCCTTTGGCAGGTGTATCCATTTTAATAGTAGGCGAAAAGAAAGGTGTCACCACAGATGATAAAGGGAATTTTTCAATTACTGTTTCAGAAGATGCAGTATTAAGTTTTAGTTATGTAGGTTACAAAACTATTACTGTACCGGTTAAGGATAAAAATAGTGTTGAAATCACCTTGAGCCCTGAGATTGCGAATATAGATGATGTGGTAGTGGTTGGGTATGGCCAGCAAAAAAAAATTACGACCATTGGGGCACAATCTACAGTCAAGGTAGAAGAATTAAAACAGCCGGTCGGTAATATTTCTACTGTAGTTGCAGGGCGCATTGCGGGTGTTATTGGTGTACAACGCAGTGGTGAACCAGGGTATGATGGTGCTGAGGTTTGGATCCGTGGTATTTCAACTTTTACCAATAGCAGCCCGCTGGTATTGGTAGACGGTGTTGAAAGACCTTTTAACAACATTGACCCGGAGGATATAGAAAGCTTTAGTATTCTAAAAGATGCATCTGCAACAGCGGTATATGGAGTTAGAGGTGCAAACGGGGTAATTCTAATAACACTCAAAAAGGGAAAGTCAGGTACTCCTACAATCAATTTTCAGTTCAACCAGGGTATAACACAATTTACTAAAGTGCCACAGTTTGCAGATGGTGTTACTTATATGCTTATGGCCAATGAAGCTTATAAAAACAGTAATCCGGCGGCAGTAAACCCTTTATATTCTGAAGAGGCTATTCAAAAAACCCGTGATGGTAGTGATCCGGATCTATATCCAAATGTAGACTGGTTTAAAGAGATGTTCAACAAAACCGGCAAAAACAGAAGGATCAATTTGAACGTTAATGGCGGATCGGAAAAAGCGAAGTATTATTTATCTCTAAGCCATTATGATGAAACAGGATTGTATAAAGTTGAAGAGCTGGCCAAATATAATTATGCCGTTAAATTTAAGCGGTTCAATTTTACATCCAACCTTAATTTGCAGGTTACTAAATCTACTAAGTTAGACTTTGGTGTTTCCGGTTATATTTCCAATGGTAATTACCCCGGGAATAGTGCCAGCGATATCTGGGGCTTGGCAACTTTGGTACCGCCTATTGTACATCCGCCAAAATACTCGAATGGGCTTTATGCACAGCAAAGAAGCGGAGACCTTTGGAACCCGTATTCCCAATTAACACAAAGCGGCTATGTCAGTGAAGTAAAAAGCCAGTTGTGGTCAAATGTCAGAGTTACACAAGACTTAGGGTTTTTATTAAAAGGGCTTTCGATCACCAGCATGTTTTCGTTTGATAATTTTAATGAGCACGATATTAGAAGGACGAAAACAGTCGATGGTTATATTGCAACAGGAAGAGATTCTGCGGGCAACCTGCAATTAGATCAAACAAGGATAGGGCAATCCTATTTGAGTTATGGCAGAAGTAACGGAGGCGACAGACGGATGTATACAGAGTCGGCAATAAATTATGCTCAATCATTTGGTAAGCATGACGTGACTGGAATGATTCTTTTTAATCAAAGCGATTATGTGAATGCTTTTGCCGGAGATTTTAATTCATCTATTCCTTTTCGTTACAGGGGACTTGCAGGAAGAGCCACCTACGCTTACAATAACCGATATCTCGCCGAAGCTAACTTTGGCTATAATGGTTCTGAAACTTTTGCACCTGATAAACGATATGGCTTTCTGCCATCATTTGGTGTGGGATGGGTAGCTTCAAACGAGAAATTCTTCGATCCCTTATCACACATATTTCAATTACTCAAGTTCAGATTTTCTTCCGGATTGGTAGGTAACTCCAATATAACCGGTCGCCGGTTTGCCTATATATCTACTGTGGACGGAGGAAACGGTGGATACACATTTGGTACTTCTATGAATAATACGATCAGTGGGTTGGATATTGGCGACTATGCAGTAGATGTTACCTGGGAAAAAGCAAGGAAAAGCAATTTAGGTGTAGACCTGAAAATGTTCCGTAACTCTCTTTCATTAACAGCAGATGTATTTAGTGAGGTAAGGAAGGGAATTTTCCGGCAGCGGGGCGATATCACCCAATACCTTGGTTTGAGAAATTTACCCTGGGGCAACTTAGGCGAAATTCACAACAAAGGTGTAGATGTTACAATAGGATATGATAAAAATATAGGGGCCTTCAATTTAAATTTCAAGGGAAATTTTACATGGAACCGGGCTACAGTAATCAACGATGCCAGGGCTCTATGGCCCTATCCGTGGCAGCAAGTTATTGGTCGTAAGCTTGGGCAAAGATTTGGCTTAACCGCTTTAGGCTTATATGAGGATGAGAAAGAAATAGCCAATAGTCCTTTTCAAACAGGTACTAATAAACCCGGTGACATTAAATACAAAGATTTAAATGCTGACGGCATCATTAATGACAAAGATAAAGGCCCAATTGGCTATGGCTCCATACCAGAAATGGTATATGGATTCGGACCTACCATCAGCTATAAAGGTTTTGCACTCGGCGCATTTTTTAAAGGCATAGGTAAGGTAGACATTTATCTGAATGGTGCCGGCTTACAGCCGTTTAGTTTAGGAAGTACCCGTGGTAACCTGTTTACAGAAATAGAAAACAGATGGACTCCCGATAATCCCAACCCTGCTCCTTTTTACCCCCGGCTTACATATGGTACTGATAATATGAACTATGAAATGAGTTCATGGTGGGTGAAAAACGGTGCTTTTGTCCGCCTGCAAAATGTAGAATTCAGCTATACTATTCCTAAAAAAGAGTGGTTTAAAAAACTAGGTTTGGGCAATTTCAGAATTTATTTCCTGGGTTACAATCTAGCCACTTTCAGCAAGTTTAAAATGTGGGATGTAGAATTAGGAGATGGTAAAGGTGCTATGTATCCGCTAATTAAAACTTTTAACATCGGAATAGATTGTCGGTTTAAATAATTACTACAAACAAAAAGATTATGAACACGAAACGAATTTCATACTGGTTTTGCGTAATGGTTATGTGTTTCGGTATCGGATCATGTAAAAAATATTTAGATCAGGTACCTGATGATAGGATTACAATTGAAGAGGTATTTCAGAAAAAAGCAGCCTCTGAGCAATATTTGGCAAATGTATATAGTTACGTGCTTGATAGCGAAGGTAACCAATGGGATAGCAACCCATGGACTACTACCTGCGATGAAATACAAGATTCCTGGACTTCGCATGCATGCACAAAACTAAATCTAGGAGTTATTAGTTCCGGTAATGTACCTTTTTCAAAGTGGGGACATTATTACCAAGGCATCCGTTCAGCGTCTTACTTTATTAATCATATTGACGGAAACCAGGAAATCCTGACTTTAAACGGGCAACAATTAATAGATCAATATAAAGCTGAAGCACGATGCTTAAGGGCTTGGTTTTATTTTTGTTTGATGCGTCAGTATGGTCCAGTAGTATTACTGGGAGATAAAGAGACTGCTCCTGATGCAACAGATATCCAGTTTCCCCGTAGCCCCTTCGATTCCTGTGTGGCATTTGTTAGTCGAGAGTTAGATGCTGCCGTTGCTGTTTTGCCCCTTGTACCATCAAGAAATGGGCAGCCAAGCGATCTTGAATATGGAAGAATGACGAAAGGAATAGCCTTGGCTATTAAATCCCGTTTGTTATTATATGCTGCAAGCCCGTTATATAATGGGAATACGAGTTATGCTGCCTATACCAATCTGGATGGTACTGCATTGATCAGTCAAGTGTATTCCCAGGAAAAATGGGAAGTGGCAGCTAAGGCGGCACATGCTGTTATACAACTGGGGTTATACAATCTTTATAAACACCCGAGTGGCGATCCCATTGAATCATATCGCAATATCCTGCTGGAGCCGGTCAATTCTGAAACCATATTTTCCCGCCCTGCCAATAATTTATGGGATTGGGAAAACCATTGTAACCTTCGTTCAGCAGGTGGCTGGAACGGTATGTCTCCAACCCAGGAAATGGTAGATGCCTATTTTATGAAAGACGGGAAGACGATCAAGGAATCATCTTTATACGATGAATCGGGCTTTACGAATGGTATTTATAATATGTATCAGAACAGGGAGCCCAGGTTCTATGCATCCATTACTTACAATGGAAGTATGTGGCAAGGCGGCGCTATCACATCTCCTACTAAAGTTGATTTAACGTATTCGGGGAGAGATGGCAAGAAAGATGGAAAGGAAGATTATTCTCACACAGGCTATCTGGCTAGAAAAAATCTGCACCCAGGTTCCAATCGTCTAACCAACAGTTTTGTGAGCCGGCCACAAGTAATCATCAGGTTGGGCGAAATATATTTAAACTATGCAGAGGCATTGAATGAATACGATCCAGGTAATCCCGATATTTTAAAATACTTGAATTTAATACGTGAAAGAGCTGGTATACCTGCATATGGTTCTGCAGGATTGCCTGTTCCTGCGAGTAAAGAAGCCATGCGTGAAAAAATAAGAGCCGAACGCAGGATTGAATTGGCATTTGAAACACATAGGTGGTTTGATATCCGTCGATGGAAAATACTGGAACAAACTGTCAATGGCCCTTTGCATGGAATGAATGTAGATGGTGATGGTAATGATTTTTATAAGAGAGTTGTAGTTACAAACAGGGTCTACCGCAAGGCTTATTATTGGTTCCCAGTCGAACAAAGCGAAATGGATAGAGCCAGGCTAGTAGTGCAGGCACCTTATTGGTAATAGGTAATTATTAGAATAACGAGCGTAAACTTTTTATACATGAAAGCAAAACTATTTTTTTCAATATATCTTTTAACTGCCCTGTTGTATTTGGGTTGTCAAAAAGCAAAAGTTGACCTTCCCGATCAGCCACTGTCGGATTTCGAAAAAGTATATATGCCCCAGGCAGTAAACAATCCTGTAAAACGTACTTTACTTATTTCTGACACACCTCAATCAGTTATATACGGTGCCAACTATGGCGGACAAGACTATCCTGAAAAGGATATCCAAATTGGCTTCACCATTAACCAGGCTTTGGTGGATAGTTTTAACCTGGCAAACAATACACAATACAAAGCCCTGCCTGTAAATAGTTATTCTCTTACCGAAATTTCTGCGGTTATTAAAAAGGGAGAACTAAGTACCAAACCCATGGAGATTAAGATAAGTACAGGAGGACAGAATGCTATTGATGTACTAACTGATTATTTATTGCCAGTAAGTATTTCAGAAGCAAAATTGTCGCAAGGCAATATAAAGATTAATGAAGATCTGCGTACAACTTATTATCTCGTTAAGGCTCAACCTAATTTGGCAGATTACCCTGAATATGATAGATCGCGGTGGAGTATTGCAGGTTTCTCTTCCGAAGAACCAGCTGAGGCACAATGGGGCAATGGTGGGCAGGCCTTGCATACACTTGATGATAATACCGGTACTTTCTGGCATTCACAATGGCAAAATGGGCTTCCCGGCCCGCCGCATTACATTGTTGTAAATATGGGTGAAACAAAAACACTTCATGGCCTTTGGTTCATCGCACGCCAAAATGATCAGGAAGGTAAGCCTAAAGATGTGCAGGTGCAAGTTAGTATGGATGGTACTACCTGGACTGATGCCGGAAAGTTTATCTTAGAAAATAATAAAACAAAACAAAAGCAATTCCTCAGCGGATTTAAATCGGCTAAATATTTTAAAGTAATCTTCACTTCAACTTACGATGCGGTTTATTGCCACTTAGCGGAACTCGGCGCTTTTTGACATAATCAGAAACGGCAGTCACCTTCGGTCCTTCTGTAGAAGGATCGAAGGTTATGACCCGTCGTGTATTATTACGTGTATATATAGAACTAAACGTTGAAACAGTATGACAAATCATAAAAGAGCTGGTCTATTCATAACATTACTCATTTTATTTAGCTCCATTATTCACGCGCAGGTAAATGATTGGGAAAATGAACAGGTATTTGGTATTAATAAAGAGGCTGTACATGTTAGTTACACGCCATATCCGAACATCTCACAAGCGTTAAGAGATATACCCTCTGAATCGCCATACTACCTAACATTGGATGGTAACTGGAAGTTTAATTGGGTGAAGCAACCTTCAGAAAGACCAGTAGATTTTTATAAAGCAGATTTTGATGATCACCAATGGAAAGATATTCTTGTGCCATCTACGCTGGAAAGTGAAGGATATGGTACCCCGATTTATACAAATATCATATATCCATTTGCAACTGATCCACCTAAAATTATGACTGCTGTTGATGCTAGTTGGACTAAATATAAAGAGCCCAACCCTGTAGGCTCGTACCGCCGCCATTTTGATATTCCTTTGGATTGGAAGGGTAAAGAAGTCTTTATCAATTTTGATGGTGTTATCAGTGCTTTCTATATCTGGGTCAATGGACAGAAAGTAGGGTACAGTGAAAATAGTATGGGACCTGCCGAATTTAATATTACTAAATACGTGCAACCAGGTAAAAATGTAATTGCTGTGGAGGTATATAAGTATAGCGATGGTAGTTATCTTGAAGATCAGGATATGTTTCGCTTCAGTGGGATTTTTCGCAGTGTATCTATATATGCAAGGCCGAAAGTTCATCTCAGGGATTATTCCCTGCAGTCTGATTTTTCTGATGACTTTACTTCAGCTCTCTTTAGAATAAATGCTTTTTTAAAAAATTGTGACCGTAAAACATCAGCAATTCATAGTCTAGATGTAAGCTTGTATCATCCAGACGGAAAACTATTAGGTGATAAAGCATTCTTTTCAAAAGTTCTTCCTGTCATTAAAAGCAATGGTGAAATTATTTTAAGTCTAGAAGGTGTAGTAGATCGTCCGGACTTATGGTCTGCAGAAACACCGAAACTTTATAGAGTAGTATTTACACTGAAAGATAGAAACGGAAAGGTGCTGGAAGTATTGACTTCAACATATGGATTTAAAAAAGTTGAAACTAAAAACAGCCAGTTGTATGTAAATGGAAAGCCTGTACTTCTAAAAGGTGTGAACCGGCATGAAGTGCATCCAAAATATGGCAAGACAATTCCTAAGGAAACCATGATCAGGGATATTGAGCTGATGAAGAAATATAATATCAATACTGTTCGTACCTGTCATTACCCAAATGATCCTGTCTGGTATCAGTTATGTAATGAATATGGCTTGTATGTGATTGATGAAGCTAATGTGGAAACTCATGGTATTGGTGATCAACTGAGCAAGGATCCGAAATGGAAAGCAGCTTTTGTTGACAGGCATGTAAGCCTGGTACAAAGGGATAAAAATCATCCATCTGTTCTCATATGGTCTTTGGGAAATGAGTCGTGGGGCGGTGACAATTTTGTTGCAGGAAAGGCGGCCATACGCGCTATAGATCCATCGCGTCCGATACATTACGAGGGGTATAATGAGATTGCAGATATTGAATCATCTATGTATCCATCAGTGAATACACTGATAGAATATGCTAACCAAACATCTAACAAGCCATTTTTCATGTGTGAGTATGCACATGCCATGGGAAATGCCGTTGGTAATTTAAGAGAGTATTGGGATGTGATTGAATCACATAAACGTTTGATCGGCGGTTGTATTTGGGAATGGGTTGACCAAGGTGTCAATAAATTGATCCCAGGTACTAAAACAGGTGAAACATTCTTTGCATATGGTGGTGATTTTGGTGATTTGCCTAACGATGGGTCTTTTAGTATTAAAGGGTTGGTGACTTCTGACCGTAAAGTAAAGCCTGAATTGGAGGAAGTAAAAAAGATCTACCAGTATGTAAAATTCAAGTCGGACGATTTATTAAATGGAAAAGTCCGGATCACCAACAATTATTCCTTTATTAACCTGAATCAGTTTCAATTGAACTGGTCGCTGTTGGAAGATGGAAAAATTATTCAGTCAGGTGTTCTGGCATTGGCTGATGTCAAACCAGATGAATCTGTTGCTGTAACGATCCCATTTAAAAAACCTGTTCTTTCGCCAGGTGCTGAATATTGGTTAAACTTATCATTCACTTTACGAGAGGATGCATTGTGGGCAAAGAAAGGACATGTTGTGGCTTATGAACAAATGAATATTCCGTTTCCAGTTGCAGCGAATTCAACTATTGATGTAAATGACATTGCAGCGATAGAAGTAGAGGATGATAAAGAGAAAATTGAAATACACGGAAAAACATTTGACGTTTCCTTTGATAAAAATTCTGGTACTATTTCCTTACTGCAATATGGCACTCAGAAGATCATTGATGGCATTGGAAATGGGCTGGTTTTCAATTTATACCGCGCCCGTTTGGATAATGACCGCACTAAAGAAAGGGGGCCAGCTATTGAATGGATGGAGGCTGGGTACGACAGTCTCCAGTATACATTGAAAGATCTCAAGATTGAACGTATCAATGATCAGTCCATTTCAATTACCACAGTTACGGATGCTGTTACAAAGTCAGGCTTTAATACTTCCATCACATTAAAATATACAGTTTATGGGAACGGGAGTATTGATGTGGAAACTATGTTTGTGCCAGGGAAAAATGATCTGGACATTCCCCGGCTCGGGTTAAGAATGGCATTAATTGAAGGACTTGAAAATGTTGAGTGGTATGGCCGTGGTCCCCACGAAAACTATAGTGACCGGAAAGAGTCTGCTACATTCGGACGGTACCGTAAGACTGTTAGTGAGATGCTGGAGCCTTATGAGCGACCACAAGGAATGGCAAACCGGGAAGATCTGCGCTGGGTTAGGATTACCAATGCCGATAACAAAGGTGTGATCGTTGTCGCCAACAGTAAATTGAGTTTTACCACTTTACATTATACGGATCAGGACCTTTGGGCAGCTAAACATCTGTACCAGTTAAGCCCGCGTAAAGAAACCATTCTGAGCCTGGATTATGCCCAGCTTGGTGTTGGTAATGCCAGTTGTGGTCCTGCGCCTTTGCCGCAATTTTATATACCAGCAAAACCAGCCTCTATATCATTCAGCATTCGTCCATATAATCCCTAAATAACGACGTCACAACTTAATGTGTTATGAAAGTTCATTTTTTCTGTTTATTCTTACTATTACAGATTAGTAAGACGGTGGTTTCACAAACGATTCAAACAATAAATGATCCGGTAGATTTCATTAACCCATTAATGGGTACTGCTTCCAAGCCTGGCCTGTCAAATGGTAATACCTATCCATCTGTTTCCTTACCATGGGGTATGAATTGCTGGACACCCCAAACTGGTAAAATGGGTGATGGTTGGGCTTATACTTATGATGCGGAAAAGATCCGTGGATTTAAGCAAACCCATCAACCCAGTCCATGGATGAACGATTACGGGCAGTTTGCTATCATGCCTGTGACCGGAAAGTTGGTGTTTAACGAGGACGACCGGGCAAGTTGGTTTTCACATAAGTCGGAAATAGCTAAGCCTTATTATTATAGCGTTTACCTGGCAGACCATGATGTAACTACTGAAATTACACCTACTGAACGCTCTGCAGCTATTCGGTTTACTTTTCCGCAGACAGACAGTGCCTTTGTGGTTATTGATGCAATGGATGATGGGTCTTATATAAAGATTATTCCTTCGGAAAATAAGATCATCGGATATACAACCAAGCATAGGGATGAAGTGCCTGCTAACTTCAGAAACTATTTTGTTATTTATTTTGACAAGCCGTTTTCATTTCATAAAGTGTGGCAAGATGGTGGTTGGAAACGGGATGTTTTGGAGTCGCAGTCCAATCATGCAGGAGCCGTGATCGGTTTTACAACCAGAAGGGGAGAACAGATCAATGCAAAAACAGCATCTTCCTTTATCGGTTTTGAACAGGCGGAATTGAACCTGAAAGAAATAGGTGGTGATTCATTTGAAACTGTCAAACAAAAAGCAAAGGCTGCATGGAATAAAGAACTCTACAAAATAAAAGCAGAAGGTGGAACGGTTGACCAGACAAGAACGTTTTATTCTTGTCTATACCGTACCATGTTATTTCCGCGCAAGTTTTACGAGATCGATGCAAATGGGAAAGTAATGCATTACAGTCCCTATAACGGACAGGTACTACCTGGGTATATGTTTACCGATAATGGGTTTTGGGACACGTTTCGGGCAGTATTTCCCTTTTTTAATCTGATGTATCCATCTTTAAATGCACAAATTCAGGAAGGCCTGTTGAATGCTTATAAAGAAAGCGGCTGGTTACCAGAATGGGCCAGTCCAGGCCACAGAGATTGTATGATTGGCTCCAACTCTGCATCCATTATTGCAGATGCTTATCTCAAAGGAGCACGTGGTTATGATATACATACTTTGTATGAGGCCATGATAAAGAACACAGAAAATGAAGGTCCGATGATGTCTGTTGGCCGGAAAGGTGTTCAATACTATAATGAATTGGGTTATGTGCCTTACAATGTAGGTATCAATGAAAATGCAGCCAGGACATTGGAGTATGCTTATGATGATTATTGTGTGTACCAGTTAGGTAAGGCCTTGAATAGACCCAAAGAAGAACTGGAAGTATTTGCCAAACGGGCTATGAATTATAAAAACCTGTATGATCCCTTACATAAACTAATGAGAGGAAAAAATAAAGATGGCAGCTTTCAGTCACCTTTCAATCCTTTTAAATGGGGAGATGCATTTACAGAAGGTAATAGCTGGCACTACACCTGGAGTGTATTTCATGACGTGCAGGGATTAGTGGATTTAATGGGGGGCAAAAAAGAGTTTATAAAAATGCTGGATTCTGTATTTATCATGCCTCCTGTTTTTAATGATTCCTACTACGGTCAGGTCATTCATGAAATACGTGAGATGCAGATCATGAACATGGGGCAGTATGCTCATGGTAACCAGCCCATACAACACATGACCTATCTGTACAACTATGCAGGTGAGCCCTGGAAAACCCAGTATTGGGTGCGTGAGGTCATGAACCGTTTATATGCTGCCACGCCCGATGGTTATTGTGGTGATGAAGATAACGGGCAAACCTCGGCATGGTATGTGTTTTCGGCTATGGGCTTTTATCCTGTTTGTCCCGGTACGGATCAATATGTTTTGGGTGCTCCATTGTTTCAAAAAATGACACTTCAGTTGGAAAATGGAAAGAAAGTAGTTGTCAATGCACCGAATAGTAATTCATCCAACAGGTATGTGCAACAGGTGAACTTAAATGGTATGGCATACGATAAAAATTGGATTAGTCATCAAGCATTGATGAAGGGCATTGTGGTCAATTTTACTATGAGTGCAGTGCCCAATAAACAAAGAGGTATTAAAAAAGAAGCATTTCCGTATTCTTTTTCCACTTCATTTAAATAAATAAGTATGAAAAGAGCTGTTTTATCTGTTCTGCTTATTGTGTTCATGCCCGTTCGTTATGTTTGGTCTCAAACAAACTTTGATCCTGCGGCTATTAAAGATAAAATGGAATGGTTTCAGGATGCAAAGTTGGGTATTTTTATTCACTGGGGTATTTATGCTGTTAATGGTATAACTGAAAGTCATAGTTTTTATCACCGAGATATCAGCTATGCCAGCTATATGAAGCAGTTAAAAGGCTTTACTGCGTCCCGTTATGATCCACAGGCATGGGCTGATCTTATTCAATCATCCGGTGCCCGTTATGCAGTGATAACAGCGAAACATCATGATGGGATTGCCTTGTGGGATACACGACTCAGTACAAACAATGTAGTTAAAAAAACACCTGCCGGAAGAGATTTGCTTGAGCCATTTTATAAGGCATTAAGAAAAAACGGCATCAAATGCGGTGCCTATTTTTCATTGTCCGATTGGTCGGCGAAAGATTATCCAGGAGTGTTAAGGGATAGTATCCGTTATAAGATAGAAGATGATTATCAGCGGTGGAACAGGTTTCGAGATTATTTCCAGGGACAGATTGCCGAACTAATGGAAAAGTTTACACCAGACTTGCTATGGTTTGACGCTGATTGGGAAAAAACAGCCGAACAATGGGAAGCACAAAAAGTGCGACAGCTTATTTTATCAAAAAATCCTGCAGCTATTATCAACGGCAGGTTGAAGGGATGGGGCGATTATGTAACACCCGAACAAAATATACCGGTAACAAGGCCGATATTTCCGTGGTGGGAACTGTGTTATACGATCAACAATAGTTGGGGGTATCAGCATAAGGACCAGCATTGGAAAACACCAACTGAAATCATAAGCGTTTTTGCTGATGTTATATATAATGGTGGCAACTTGTTGCTGGATATAGGTCCCAAAGAAGATGGTACAATTCCTGAGCAGCAAGTGCATGTATTACATGAATTGGGGAAGTGGACGAAAAAACATGAAAAGGCCATCTTCAATACAATTCCAGGAATGCCACAGGGCCATTTTTTTGGTCCTTCTACTATATCCAAAGACTCTGCTACCCTATACCTTTTTCTTCCCGCAAAAACGTACGGACAGATCCTGGTAAAAGGATTGGATAATCATATTCATGAAATTTCAGTTGTAGGTCACAATAAAAAGCTTGCATCTAAAGTTGTGGGGAAAGTATCCGCTACTCCCGGCTTATTATTTATTGATGTACCACAACAGGTTATGGATGAATATATGACCGTTCTCGAATTGAAACTGGATGGGCCCTTAAAGCTTTACCGCGGACAAGGTGGCTTTTAAAGAGTGAAAACATAAATTAAATAATTGAACATGAAAAGATATTTTGCTTTTTTATTCTTGCTTACAACAACAATCTCATTGTTTGGTCAATCTGCTCCCAAGCCTTATGGACCACTGCCAACGGACCGGCAACTGAAATGGCATGAGATGGAAATGTATTGTCTTATTCATTTTGGTGTGAACACTTATCTGGACCATGAGTGGGGCTATGGGGATGAGGATCCAGGTCTTGTTAACCCGACCCAGTTTGATGCCGAACAAATTGTTGGTGCAGCCAAAGCCGGTGGATTTAAAGGCGTTGTTGTGGTGGCAAAACACCATGATGGGTTGTGTCTGTGGCCAACTAAAACAACAACACATAATATTTCCAAAAGTCCATGGAAAAATGGTAAGGGAGATATCATAAAAGAATACCAGAAGGCATGTGCCAAGCTGGGTATGAAACTGGGTATTTATTGTTCTCCCTGGGACAGGAATAGTCCTGTTTATGGCACACCAGAGTATTTGAAAATTTACCAGGAGCAGTTAAGAGAACTATACAGTAATTATGGGCCCTTGTTTACCAGTTGGCATGATGGAGCGAATGGCGGCAGTGGTTATTATGGTGGAGCAAGAGAACACAGGAGCATTGATCAAACCAGTTACTATAAATGGGATTCAACTTGGGCCATTACCAGGAAAATGCAACCAGATGCAGTAATATTTGGCGATGTTGGTCCGGATATGCGATGGGTGGGTAATGAGATGGGACATGCAGGTGAAACCTGCTGGGCCACTTATACGCCTCAAGCACCAGATCTCAATAAAAAGCCTTCCAATGGATATGTGAGATCTGAGTTGGCAACCGAAGGGCACAGGGATGGAAAATACTGGATGCCTGCAGAATGTGATGTTCCCCAAAGGCCAGGATGGTTTTATCATGCATCCCAGACTCCTCAGGTTAAAACGCCATCGGAATTACTGGACCTTTACTACCAAACTGTTGGCCGGGGTGCAGCGCTTGACCTGGGATTATCGCCGGATAAAAGAGGATTGCTGGATGAAAGTGATGTTGCATCTTTGAAAGGGTTTGGTAAACTGCTTCAACAAACATTCGCGGTTAATCTGGCAAAAGGAGCCAAGTTAAAAGCGAGTAATATCAGAGGGAATAATGAAGCTAAATTCGGTCCGAAATTTTTATTAGACGCCGATCGTTATACCTATTGGGCTACAGATGACAACGTCACGAATCCATCGTTGATACTTGAATTAGCGGGTACAAAAAAATTTAACGTAATCCGGATACGGGAAAACATCAAACTTGGTCAGCGGATAGAATCCATAGCAGTGGATGCAATGGAAAATGGGCAGTGGCAGGAAATAGCCAAGGCAACCAGTATAGGGAGCAACCGTTTGATCCGATTGTCCCAGGAGATCTCTACCCATAAAGTAAGATTACGCGTAACGGGTTCTCTGGTATGTATTGCTTTAAGCGATTTTGGTCTTTACAAAGAGGCTAATTATTTAAGACAACCTTCAATAAAAAGGGATAAGTCTGGTCTAGTGACCATCACATCTGTCTATCCTAACCTGCCGGTTCATTATACACTTGACGGAACAGAACCTACTTTGAGCTCGCCAATATATAGTAAACCGTTTTTGTTGGCTGAAGGTGGAACGGTAAGGGCAAGAAACTTCAAGGGTAATGAATTAGCAGGAGATGTAAAAACGACAATATTTGGTATCGGGAAAAATGGTTGGAAAGTAATAGAGGCTGCGGAAGGTAGCCAGGCAGAGAATGTGGTGGATGAAAATGAAGAGACCAACTGGAACACATTAATGCTCGGCTCAATTGGAGATCATTCCAATGAAGTGGTGGTGGATATGGGCAAGGAACAATCTATAAAAGCTTTTACATACTTACCCCGGCAAGACCAACAAAAGGAAGGGTTGATTGGCCACTATGCTTTTTATATCAGTAACAATGGAAAAGACTGGGTAGAAGCAAGAGAGGGTGATTTTCACAATATTGAGGCAAACCCTGTTCAGCAGTTAGTATTGCTTGAACGACCAATAAATGCACGCTATTTCAAGTTTTCAGCCTTGCGGATCAATACAGGGAAAGGAGTTTCAGTTGCGGAATTGGGCATTATTACAAAATAGATTAGAGCTCGGAGCCCGATGTTTCTACATTGGGTTCTTTTCTGATATTTTTTTCCATTTGGCCGATTTTATGGATAATTGCTGAATATAAAGGCACCTTTATTGGCTGAAAAAATTGATAGGGAGCTTATAATTCGCCTTCAAATGGATGATTTGGAGGCATTTGATGCTTTGTACCATAAGTATCATCAAGCTCTATATGCCAATATATTAAAGATTACTAGAAATTTAGATGCAACTCAGGATATTCTGCAGGAAGTGTTCATCGCATTATGGGAAAAGCGTTCAGCTATTGATGTAAATCAATCTTTAGCGGGTTGGCTGTTTGTGATCAGTTATAACAAATCTATTACCTACCTGAAGAAATCATTAAAAGAATCAGTCCTAAGTAATGAATGGGATGAAGGAATGCAACTGGCTGAAGATGTGGAAATAAATGTAAAGGAGGAACGGTTTCAGTTGCTGGAAAAAGCTATCAGCCAGCTTTCGCCCCAAAAAAGAAAGGTATTTGAACTGTGCAAGCTTCAGGGCAAAAGTTATGAGGAAGTTGCAAAAGAACTCAATATTTCAAAGCATACGGTTAAAGAATACCTGTCATCTGCCATCACTACTATTAGAGATTATGTCAATCAACATAACAGCTATTTAATTGTTGCTATTTGTCCTTCTCTTCTTTCCCGCCTTCTTTCCTGAGATTTTAGAGTCCGGGTTTAAATTTTTCTCAAAAAATTTTTATAATCACCCCCCCCTTTTTATTTCCTCTGTAGTATTTACTGTAAATGCGGGTCATTAAAATGGAAGACCTAAAAAATCAACTATCGAGATTATTAAATAAAAGTGAGTGGTCAGAGGACGAAAAGTTATGGCTGTTGAAGTATTTGGAAGATTCCAAGGCTAATGAATTGCAAGAATTGATGCGGCAGCAACTTGATGTAGATCTATCGAATCCGGAGCAGGTAGATCAAGAGTTATCAAAAGAAATGTTGCAAGTGATTCATGAAAGAATTAGCGTTCAAAGCCAGACAAAGAAGGCCACTGTTTTCAGGATGTGGACGGTAAGAATTGCTGCAGCCGCTTCTATAATTGGACTAATTCTATTGGGTACTTTCTTCTGGTTCAATAGGGATGGGGAAAAAGAGGTTGCACAAACAGAAATCAAGAGAAATGGCTATAAAAATGATGTGCTGCCAGGTGGTGATAAAGCCATATTGACGCTGGCAGATGGTTCTACTATTGTGCTGGATGATGCACAAAATGGTGCTTTGGCTCAACAGGGCAATACAAAAGTGGTGAAGATTGGTGGCAGGCTGGCTTATGATCCTGCTAATACAGGCTCTCAAGATGTTGTTTACAACACCATAACTACACCCAGGGGCGGGCAGTATCAGATTGAACTACCAGACGGTAGCCAGGTATGGCTTAATGCTGCATCCTCAATTCATTTTCCAACAGCTTTTGTTGGTAAAGAGCGGAGGGTGGAAATCAGTGGTGAGGCCTATTTTGAAGTGGCTCAGAACAAGTCTATGCCTTTTATAGTGAAGGTGAATAGTGCTGAAGTTCAGGTGTTGGGTACGCATTTTAATGTAATGGCATATAGTGAGGAATCTGCTGTTAAAACTACCTTGCTCGAAGGTTCAGTAAGGTTTGTAAATGGTATGGACAATAGTATTCTCAAACCTGGCCAGCAATCACAACTAACAAAGAATGGACAATTAAAGGTGATCAGTGGTGTTGACGTAGATGATGTAGTTGCCTGGAAGAATGGGATCTTTCATTTTGAAAATGCTGATATTGGATTGGTAATGAGGCAATTGTCCCGCTGGTATGATGTAGAGGTCGTTTATCAAAACAAACCAACTGACGATCCATTATATGCAGATATTCCACGAAATACAAAGTTATCGGATGTCTTAAAAGCATTGGAACTCGCCGGAGGTGCAAGATTTGAAATTGAAGGCAAGAAAATTATTGTCAAGTAACAGGAAAGTATGTTGCTGGTATACACTTCAGCAACTTTGCATAAAATAAGTGGTTAGCCTAAAGAAAACCGGAAGTACTGGTACTACTTCCGGCTAGTAATTCAGGTTAATCCAAATGTAGAATGTTGTAGTCTTTTATTGTTTAACCCAAAATCAAAACAAATTTATGCATTTGATTGTTTGCCGCAATCCCCTGAAATGGAAGGGGATTGGAAAAACTTTGTTAATGATGAAGTTAACTGCCATTTTATTGCTTGCCGTCTGCCTGAATGCATCAGCAATTGGTAATGCCCAAAAAGTGAGTCTTTCTGAAAAGAACGTTTCTCTGGAAAAAGTATTTAAAGAAATCAAAAGACAAACAGGTTATACGTTTGTTTATAGAGAAATGCTGCTAAAGAAAGCGAAAAGAGTTTCGGTAAACCTTAGCAATGCCCCCCTTGAACAAGTGCTGGATGTGTGTCTTCAGGGCCAGCCACTTACTTACTCCATCGTCAATAAAATAGTGGTTATAAAGGAAAAGGAAGTGACCCCCAAAAAGGAGCAGGCTTCTATTCCTCCGCCTCCTATTGAAGTAAGAGGCACTGTAAAGAATGATAAAGGCGAGCCCGTTGAAGGGGCCACTGTAACTGTAAAGGGAGCCTCTGTAGCAACTACAACTTCGGCTTCTGGTGATTTTGTGATCACTCTGCCTGAGGGCAAAAATGTGCTGGTTATATCCTCTATTGGTTATGAAGCCAATGAGGTGAAAATCGGTTCATCCAATATTGTAGCTGTTGTTCTTAAACTAAATGTTGCCGTTGTTGATGAAGTAGTAGTAACTGGCTACACTACACAAAATAAAAAAGACCTTACGGGTGCTGTTTCGGTGGTGAAAGTAAGCGATGCGCTTAAAGAAACCAATGCGAACCTGCTGACCTCTATACAAGGAAGAATTGCCGGGGTGAACATTTCAACTGATGGTGCTCCGGGCAGCAATGCAAGTATATCGATCCGTGGTTTAGGAAGTATCCGGAACAATCGTCCTTTGTTTGTGATAGATGGTGTGCCTACTTTGGAGATCGATGGACTGAGCCCAAATGATATTGAATCCATGCAGGTGTTAAAAGATGCGGCATCAGCCTCTATTTATGGTGCAAGGGCCAGTAATGGTGTGGTATTGATCACCACTAAAAAAGGAAAAACCCGGAATGTAGCTGTAACCTTTGATGCTTTTTATGGGATCAAGACCAGGAGGGACCGTCTGAATATGCTCAATGCAAAAGAGTATGGCCAGGTTTTATTCCAGGCTTTAAGAAATGACAATTTGCCCACACAAGATGCTGTTTATGGAAACGGACCTGAACCGGTGATTCCTGAATTTATTGATGATAACAAAACCATTCCGGCGGGTGATGTGGACTATCAGAAAGAGGTGTACCGTCCCGCTCATAATCAAGCGTACAATTTAGGTTTATCCAAAAATGCAGATAAGTCTAACTTTTATTTCGGACTCAATTACAATAAAGAAGAAGGCCTTGCTGTGCATACAGAGTTCGAGCGCTTTACAGCGCGTTTAAATTCTTCTTTTCAAGTTTCTGATCGCATCACTATTGGCGAAAATCTTTCTTTATCCAATTACAATAGTGTTGATATTGGTGGTGGGGCTTTACCCAGTGTTATCTATCAACATCCTATTATTCCCATTAAAGATAACCTGGGTAATTGGGGCGGGCCTGTTAAAAACCTGGGTGACCGTTTAAGCCCTTTAGGTCAGTTGGAAAGAAATAAGGATAATAAAAAAAGAACATGGAGGACATTTGGAAATGTATATGCCAATGCCAGGCTTTTCAAAGGACTTACCTATAATTTCAACTTTGGTGTGGATGTTGTGAATTTCAGGCACAAAATCTTTGAACCAACGTTTGTAGAAGGCCGTTTTACCAATTCGGATGCTCATTTAACAGAAAACTTGTCCAACGCACTGAATTTAACAGTTTACCATACGCTTACCTATCAATTAACAAAAGGGAAACATGATGTTCAGGCACTTGCCGGTTATGAGTGGATACACAACAAATTTGAATCTTATAGTGCAAAAGCTAAAAACTTCTTCCTGGAAACACCTGACTTCAGGTATTTAAGCGCAGCCGCGGAGATGGAGAACATTATGGGCGGTGGTGCTGAATTAGGCCTTGTTTCCCAATTCGGTAAAGTTGATTATAAGTTTGATAACAAGTATCTGTTATCAGGAACTGTTCGTCGTGATGGTTCTTCCCGCTTTGGCCCTGGAAACCGTTATGCCGTTTTTCCTGCCGCTTCTGCCGCCTGGCGGATGAGTGAAGAAGCGTTCTTTACTGATAGCAAGCTTGGCGAAAAGATCTCCGATTTGAAGTTGCGTGTCTCGTGGGGTAAAAATGGTAACCAGGAAATTGGTGATTATACCTATTCAACTTACTACAGTTCACAACCGGATTTCTCCAACTATGATTTGTCTGGATCTAATACCAGTACCCAGCAAGGTTACATTTCCTCACAAATTGGCAATTCAAAGATCAAGTGGGAAGCCTCAGAGCAAACAAACTTTGGTTTGGATCTCGGATTATTTAATAATCGTATTTACTTAACTGCTGATTACTTTATTAAGAAGACAAGGGATGTGTTAGTAAATCCTTTATTGCAGGCAGTACGTGGTGAAGGAAATCCTCCTTTTATCAATGCTGGTGATATTCGCAACAGAGGTCTGGAGTTCTTGTTAAGTTATCGCAGCAATGGCAACAGCAAGTTCAAGTATAATGCAGATCTTACCTTTACTTCCATGCGTAATAAAGTGATCAGTATAGGTGAAGATGGAAAATCGGAGATCATTGGAGCTTATTCACGCATTACTCCCGGGCAAACAATGGGTGCGTTTTATGGGTATGTTGCTGATGGTATATTCAAAACACAGGAAGAAGTGAGTAAGGCCGCCACACAACCTGGTAAAGGTCTAGGTAGAATACGCTATGCTGATATTAATAACGATGGAGCAATTACGCCTGATGACAGAACTTTTTTGGGTAGTCCGCTTCCAGACTTTCTTGCAGGTTTAAACCTGAATGGTTCCTACAACAACTTCGATGTGGCCGTTTTCTTAGATGCTTCGGTTGGTAATAAAATATGGGATAGACAAAGATTTAATACACACTTCTTTTTATTCAATTCAAACCATGGCAAAGTGTTGTTAAATGCCTGGTCTCCACAGAATCCTGATTCTGAAATACCCGCGTTAACTACTCAAAACACCAATGACGAGCAGAGGGCTTCATCGTTTTATCTGGGTGATGGCACTTACCTGAGGATGAAATCAATTGTTTTAGGTTACTCTCTTCCCAAGAGCTTGGTTGATAAATTTAAGATATCTAAAGCAAGGTTCTTTATCCAAGGTCAAAACCTCATCAACTTCACTAAGTTTGACGGTCTTGATTATGAAGTATTAAACTCTGGTACATTGGATTATGGTGTATTGCAGGAAGAGGCTTATCCTCACTCCAAATCTGTTACTCTCGGGATCAATGTTGGCTTTTAAATGAATTCAAACATTTACAAACTCTTTTAATAACATGAAAAATATTGTATTCATAATGGTTGGTTTACTCTTGTTAGTGACCTCCTGTACAAAGGTTCTTGACCAGGCGCCAAAGGGTGCATTGAGTTCTGAAACTTTGAATAATCCAAAAGGGGCAGAAGCGTTGGTTGTTGCAGCCTATGCACTGTTGGACAATGTATACCAGTCCAACGATTTCGCACCGATCTCTGCGATCTTTAATCCAGCTTCTAACTGGAGCTATGGCGATGTGCGTTCGGATGATGCCTATAAAGGCGGTGGTGGAACCGGTGATATCGGTGAATTGAATAATTTGGAATTGGGCATCATTACACCGGAGAATTTTTTGATCGAGAGAAAGTGGCGGGTGCTGCACTTTGCCATCTCACGTTGTAATAAAGCTTTGAAAATTTTAAATCAGTTGACTGATGATGGTTATGCTTTAAGACAACGCCGTATTGCTGAAGTGCGTGTGCTGAGAGGACATTATCTTTTTGAATTGAAAAAGCATTTCAGAACGTTTCCTTACATAGATGAAACCGTTGCTGAAGGAGAGGAGGGTAAAGTATCCAATGATCTTAGCGAACAACAATTATGGGATAAAATTGTAGAGGATCTGAAGACAGGTGTTTCCATTCCCTTTGAAGGTCAGGAAGCAGGCAGGATCAATAAACACATTGCGCATGCTTATTTGGCCAAAGTATATATGTTCTTAGGCAAGTGGAGTGATGCTTTGACAAATGCCAATGAAGTGATCAATTCTGGTAAATACAGGCTGCTTGAGAATTTAGAGGATCTGTATTCCAATCCTGGCGTAGAGCGTGCCGGAGAGAACATTTTTGCCATTGAAACATCAGTAGGCGATGGTGGTACTTTAGGTGGCAACTTAAACTGGGGCGATCTGTTAACATCACCTCCTGGTCCTGCCTATGGTGGTGGTGATGGATTTCACCGGCCTTCTCAGAATCTGGTCAATGCATTTAAAGTAGATCCTGTAACAGGCTTGCCATTATTGGATACTTATAACAATGCAGACCTTGCCCCAACAGATGTAGTGACGCCTGTAGATCCCCGTTTGGATCATGCTATTGGCCGTCCTGGCATTACCTGGAAGGATTTTAAGGATGAAGTATATGGCAGCAACTGGATACGTGAAGGAAATACATATGGTCCTTATTCCAAAAAGAAAAATCTTATTTCTCCTAATTCTCCATTACGTGCTTCAGGTGGTTTCCCCTGGGCAAGGGGCGCGATGAATTATCCTTTCATTAAGTACTCTGATGTGTTGTTGTGGAAAGCCGAAGCTTTAATAGAGTTGGGACAAAATCTGGATGAAACAAGGGGAATCATTAATCAAATCCGTTTAAGAGCAAAGAATTCACCTGTAGTTAAAAGACTAGATGGTGTGACTCCTGCAGCGAACTATGTTATTGGTACTTATCCAGCAACTGGCTGGACACAGGATTATGCACGGAAAGCATTGCGTTTCGAAAGGAGATTGGAATTGTGCCTGGAGGGACAACGTTTTTATGATCTCGTAAGATGGAATGTTGCATCATCTGTATTGACCAACTACTTTCAATCTGAGAAAACAAAGAGACCATATTTATCTGCCGGTAATTATGTAGCTCCCAAACATGATTATTTGCCCATTCCTCAAAATGAACTTGACAGAAGCAGAGGAGTGTTAAAACAGGATTCGAATTATTAATTCAGCATACATGATTGACTTTTGACGACGATGGAAGGGCAGACTTCTTAATAGTAATTGTAGCTGCCCTTTTTAAAAAATTACGTTGAAGGAACAATGTAATCACCTGCTTATTGTTTATTCAAAAATTAAAAGTAAATAATTGTGATACGTCTTTCTATAATGATGTACCTGGTCTTGCTTTGTTCTTTGCATTTGGAGGCACAGTTTGTTTGGAAGTTTGAACAAAGCAAAGGAGCTATAATAAAGGAAGAAAAGACAGGTTCTACATTAAACTTTATCAGTAATCTAAAGGCTCCCGAATATGTAACAGCAGTCAATGGAACTGGTTTGAGAACTGATGGTTATTCAACATGGCTAGATGGTAAACTGCCTGCTGGAATGAAAGGTTCAGGAAGTGTAACCGGATGGTTTGCGCTGGAATCATTACCCACTGATACTGCAGGTTTTTTTGCTCTATCCAATAGCAAAACAAAGAACTGGATATCTGCTTGTATTGATCAATTTGGAACACCGTTAATTGGCATTAGTTATCATGACTCAGTTTTCTATGTTGGTGCTTATAAAAAGTTGTCAAGGTTTGCGTGGTTACATGTTTGTTTAAGCCTTGATTCCAATAAGGCAAACCTGATTGTGAATGGAGAGCTATTGCAATCTATCAGTTTACCGGCTTCAGGTTTTATGACAGGTTTGGATAGAATACGAATCGGCCGGGATGAAAGGATGAAAACCATTGATATATTTCCGGTGACTGCAATCAATGGAATTATTGATGAAGTAACAGTGTGGCAACATGCATTGACGCCTGCACACATAGCCAAGTTGGATATTCAAAGCGCTATGACTAAAACTCCTGATTTATCCATTCCGGAAAGCAGATTCAAAAAAGATTGTAACCGTCCTGCCTATCATTTGCTGCCTGCTGCAAATTGGACCAATGAAACACACGGCTTGATCTATTATAATGGGAAATATCATCTGTTCAATCAAAAGAACGCCAGCAATGTTTTCCTGGGGCAAATTAACTGGGGACACTTTAGTAGTCCGGATTTGGTTCAATGGACGGAACATCAACCCATACTTGCTCCGGAACCAGGTTATGATCAGCGTGGTATTTGGTCGGGTCACTGCATATTAGATGAAAATGGCAAACCTGTTATCATGTATACCGGAGGAGGCGAAAAAGAGAACGGCATGTGTTTGGCATTTCCAATGGACAGTGAGTTAATACAATGGGAGAAGTTTCCCGGTAATCCTGTAGTAAAGGAGCATCCTAAAGGTTTTGCGCGGACTGACCAGAGGGACCCCTATTTGTGGAAAGATGATAATGCCTGGTATATGATTGTGGGATATGGTGTTGTTGAAAATGAGGTGGAGAAAGGAACCTTACTGTTATACAAATCAACTGATTTGAAAAACTGGCAGTTTGTACATACGTTATTTACCGGCGACCCGGCAAATGATGATTCAGGCGTTTTTTGGGAGATGCCAGTATTCTGGAAAATGAATGGTAAATACATTTTGCTGGTCAATAAAGTTCCTTATAAAGGCAAGCCTGCGGTTGCTTTATATTGGACGGGGGATTTCAAAGATGAAAAGTTTATTCCCGATGACAAGATGCCCAAACGTCTTGAGGTTGTGAACAGGTTGTTATCTCCATCTGTAACACATGATGCAGAAGGGCGGACAACAGCCATAGCCATCATTCCTGATGAAACGAGTGCCAAAGCACAATTCAGGCAAGGATGGACACATGTATATAGCATTCCAAGAGTATGGAAGTTAGCAGATAGAGCAATTATTCAACAGCCTCATCCTGCTTTGGAACAATTAAGAGCTAACAAGACCTCTTTTGAAAAACAAGTAGTAAAAGAAGGCGCTCCTCTTTTATTGAGTAAGAGTAAACATCAAATCGAGATCAAAGCAGAATTGATGCCACAAGATTGTAAAAGGTTTGGGTTCATAGTAGGTAAGAATCCTAAAGGGGATGAACTCACCAAGATCTTCTATGATTTTGAAAAGCAAGAGATCGTCATTGATCAAACCCAATCCAGCAAAAAAGAACATATTCCTTTAGAGACGCGCACTGGAAAATATTCGATCGCTCCTCATGAGAAAGTGACCTTTCACTTGTTTATCGATGGCTCTGTGGTTGAAGTATTTATCAACAATAAAGATGCGTTCACGACAAGGATATTTCCAGAGTATTCATCAAGTAATGAAGTAGAAGTATTTGCAGAGCAGGGTAGTCTTCAAATGATTAAGGCTGAAGTTTGGCAGCAAAAGCGAAGTCATAATAAAAGTGTAGCTGCTGTTCAATAATTTTTTTTGGCAAGCATTCGCACTCGTTCAGGCCCGCTGTGTCTACAGGGGGCTATTATTAACACATATAGTAGACAACCATCTAAACCAAGCATATGGAAGATGCTACAGTAATAAAAAACATTCTGCTTATTGATGATGATGAGGATGATTGTTTGTTTCTGAGCCATGCGTTGGCAGAAGTATCATGTGCTTTGAGATTGCGCTGTATTCAGAACGGAGATCATCTCTTTGAAGTTATTGAAATCAACAAACCTTCTCTTATTTTGTTAGACCTTCATTTACCTTAAAATAGTGGATTAGACCTACTGAAGCGAATTAAAAATCATCCTGTTTATTCAAGTATACCAGTAGTTGTGTGGAGTACGTCCAATTTTCATAACAATGTAGATGCCGCATACAAAGAAGGTGCTCAATCTTATTTTGTAAAACCTACTCATATTAATGCATTAGTAGTAGAAATAAAACAGATTTTACTTCAAAACAAAATAGGCGTTGCACACTTATATGATGCTTGCAGTATCAAGGAATAATATTTCTAAAAAAAAGATAAAGTGCGGCATCTAATTATTTGAAGTCACTTTTAAAAATTTACTAACGGAAATGTTAATGTGAAATTTAGTGTAAGTTTTAAAAGCTATTGTAAATAGACTGCTGGTTATTGAATCACATGAAACAATTTTAAAAGGGTGTGATACAGAAGCTAAAGTCATTAAAGGTGTAATTGATTTATAAAGAATAAAAGTCGTTAATAAACAGGTGCTTATAAGTTTCTCGACTTTTTACATAATAAATGAGTCTTTTGAAACAAGATTTATACTCGCTTAGTGACTGACAATTTAAGATTGTGCTATAAACAGTTGCTATATGAATAAATGGAAAATTTTTCTGTTGATTATAACTCACATAGAACATGGTTAGACCAGGAATTCGAAGCCTGTCCTGAATATAATCCTTCTGAAATTTTAAAATGATGTTCGTTTAAGAAACCCAAAAAGCATGAACCATTTAATAAATCTAAAAACAACATTTCTTAGAAAAGCTACGCTAGCATTTATTGTTTTTTTAACAGCGTTGTTTATAATCATTATCCAAGCTGGTTGTAAAAAAACGGTTATTGAAAAAATAATTGAATACAGAGACAGCAGCAGTGTCAACCTCCCCGAATATATCATCACCAATTATGGTGCAAAAGGGGATGGGAAAACAGATTGTTCTGGCATCATCAATAACCTCATATCAAAAATGCCAGCCTCCGGAGGTACAATAGTAATTCCTGAAGGCGAATACATATTAAACAATCCAATAGTTGTCAATAGGAATTTTATTACGATCAGAGGCTTGAATCCGGGGTTACGCAGTAATGTAGATGTAGGTAGTTCTGGTTTGCAACATCCTGGCGGGGGAAGCAAATTGTTATTAGGCAATGCATCTATAGGTATTCATGTTCCATCTCTCCCAGATGTAAATGGCCGGAAGAACAGGATTTCAGGATTGGTCATTAAAAATCTTTTGATTTCTGGCGGTCAAGGTACCAAAGGAACTGGAATCAGCATTGTGCAGGATAATGATGGTGTACGCATTGAAAATTTCATAGCCATTAATTTAAATACCGGAATTATTGCTAATGCTGCAGATGCTATGATCATTAACTCTTGCTGGATTTCTGAATGTAAGAACAGCATTGAAATGACCAATGGCATTCAGAATATGATCAGTAATTGTCAGTTGGGTGCTCAGCCAGGGGGAATTACTGTGAATGTAACCAACCAGGAAAATTTCAATTTCACATCCAATCATGTGTACCCAGACGGAGATGTTAACCTTCAATTGAATAATACCCGTTATGCAAATATTTCCTCTAATAATTTTCAGAGCTATTATGTAGGAATGATCGAGGTAAATGGTGGAAATTCTAACCTGGTAAGCAGTAATGTTTGTTGGTTAAGAATTCCTGGAGATCCTGCGCGACAATTAAGGGGCAAACAAAATGATTATGGGGTGATCAGAGTTTCGGGTGATCATCATCTGATCAGCGATAATTCTATTACCTGCAATTGGGCAACCACTTCTGATCATCCGGTTACAATAAGATCTGAAAGTGGAATCAGCAATCGCTACCAAAACATTAAAATCAATGACGTTTCGAGTTCCAGAGTATTTTATGTGAATGAAACTTCTGAAATTTTTAACAGCGTGCCTTCTTCAAAGGTATTGGTTGATGGTGATCCCTCTAAAGTATATATCAAATATTAAGCAGTATAAACAATAACCTTCTTTAATAACCAAAAACAACAATTATGCGAAAGCTTGTCTATGCTTTTTTAGCGCTTCTGCTTTCTTTTAATTCCTGGGCGCAGGAAAAGAAAATTACAGGAAAAATAACTGACAACGAAACCAATCAACCTGTAGCTGGTGCAACGGTAACTGTAAAGGGCACACAGATAGTCACACAGACGAGTGCTGATGGAACCTTTTCCATTTCTGTTCCTAATTCAAATGCTGTATTAAACGTTACTTATGTAGGAATGGAAACACAGGAGGTTAAGGTAGGCAACAAATCAGACTTATCTGTAGCCCTTCTTCATTCTACTTCTAATCTAACTGAAGTGGTGGTGACAGGTTACTCTGCCGAGAGAAAAAAAGATATTACGGGTGCAGTGTCTGTTGTAAAGATGAAGGATGTAGCATCCATTCCAACAGGAAATGTGATGTCAACTTTACAAGGCAGGGTTCCTGGGGTCAATATTAGTTCTGATGGTACTCCAGGTGGCGTAGGCACTGGTGTTGCCATCAGGGGTATTACAACCATCAACAATAGTACTCCGCTGTATGTAGTAGATGGCGTACAAACCCGTGCCAATATAGCCACCTTATTAAACGCTAATGATGTTGAATCTATTCAGATACTGAAAGATGCGGCTTCTGCTTCCATCTACGGTACACAGGCCGCTAATGGCGTGATCATCATCACTACCAAGAAAGCTGCAAAGCACCAAACAAAAGTTGACTTTGACGCTCAGTTCACTGCTCAGACATTTCATACCGGTATTGATATGTTGAACGCCCAACAATGGGGAGACGTTTATTGGAAAGCTTATCAGAACGATGGTGTACAGCCCAGGCACGACCTTTATGGTAGCGGATCAACACCTGTGATACCGGAATACATTGATTTGAAGAAAACCATTCGTTCCGGGAATACCAACTGGGCAGATGAAGTATACGAAACTTCATTACAGCAAAACTATAATGTAAATGTTTCCCGTGGTGGTGAAAATGGATCTTCTACATTTTCTCTGAATTACTTTGACCAGAATGGATTGATCAAAAACACCAATTTCACCCGGTTCAATGTCCGCATCAATTCTGATTACAACTTCCTGAAAAACCGCTTAAGAATTGGCGAAAATATTAACATTAGTAAATGGAAGGAGCAATTGAAACCAGGCGGTATTGAGGAATTGACTATAGCCCAACATCCCCTGATTCCGGTTTATGATATCAATGGAGGATATGCCGGACCAACACAAGGCTTAGGTGATAAGCCAAATCCTATTCGTTTATTGAATGAAGCAAAAGACAACAGGAATGACCAATGGCGCATTTTCGGTAATATGTATTTCGAAGCCGAGCCTGTGAAAAACCTGGTATTCCACTCCAACTTTGGTTTGAATTATAGAACCGGATTTTATTCCACTTTTAGTCCCAAATGGCAAGAAGGTGACCGTACTGTTGATAAAAACAGTTTGACCACAAGGAATGATAATGACAGGGAGTGGATCTGGTCCAATACATTGGCCTACAATGTAAACCTGAACAAACATTCTATCAATGCACTTGCCGGCACTGAGGCAAAGGAAACGACCAGCGAATGGTTAGAGGCCAATAGGGAAGACTATTTGATCCAGGCGCTTGATTATCGTTATTTAAGCGCAGGCGGTGGTAAGCAAACGAACGGAGGTCTTGCTTCCCGTACAGCCATTACTTCTTATTTCGGAAAGTTGAACTATGCCTTTAATAGCCGTTACCTGCTTTCTGGTACAGTAAGACGGGATGCTTCTTCAAGATTTGGTAAGAACAACAATGCAGGCGTGTTCCCTGCCGTATCTGCAGGTTGGCAGGTTAGTGAAGAAAACTTCTTAAAAAACGTAGAATTTATTTCTTCACTTAAATTAAGGGCTAGCTGGGGCCAAAATGGTAATGACCTGTTGGACAATGAAGCAACGTATACAAAATATGTAACCAGCCTGATTTTAGCAGGTTATGATATCAGTGGCATCAACCAAGGTGTTATTCCAAGCGGTATCATTAAAGATCGGACAGGAAATCCAAATGTTAAATGGGAGGTTACAACACAAACAAACTTCGGTATGGATCTATCTGTATTGAACAACCGTCTTGGTATCACATTGGATTATTATTTCAAAGACACCAAGGATATGTTGATTGACAGGCCATATATCGCTATTATGGGCGAGGGTGGTTATATGGCATACAATGGTGCTTCCATAAAGAATAATGGTATTGAAGGTGTAATTACCTGGCGCGACCGGATCAATAACAAATTCAGCTATGATATAAGCTTTACTGGTACTGCTTATAAAAACGAGATCACTTCTCTGCCAGAAGATATCTACTATACCTGGGGAGGAGGAAACGGTAGGGATCAAACCATTGTAGGACAGCCATTTGGTTCCTGGATGGGGTATAAGACAAATGGCTTGTACCGTACTCAAGATGAATTGGGAGATGGCATCAATCAGCCGGGTAAAGGCTTGGGAAGAATTCGTTATGTAGATGTAAACGGTGATAAAATCATCAATGATAATGACCGTGTATGGTTAGGATCTGATCAGCCTAAATTCATTGGCGGCCTGAACGTTGGGCTGACCTATAAATCTTTTGATTTTTCTTTCTTCCTGAATGGAATGGTTAGAGATGCCTATAATAATTCTAAATACTATACTGATTTCTTCCAACTCTGGACAGGTAATCATGGTACTGCTCTTTTAAATGCATGGAATCCTACAACCAATTTCAATTCAGGTATACCTGCCTTGACTGCTGTTAACAGAAATGATGAAGGTAGAGGCTCTGATTATTTTATCGAAAATGGCTCTTATGTAAAATTGAAGAATATTCAACTGGGATATACATTGCCCAGAAACCTATCAGACAAATTGAAGATGAGAAACATGCGGGTTTATTTGCAAGGGCAGGATCTGTTTACCATTACCAAATATTCTGGCGCTGATCCTGAAGCGCTTGGCTATCCTTATCCTATACCCCGCACTTTCACTTTCGGATTCAACTTCGGATTTTAATTGTTAACCCACCAACAAACAAAATAACAATGAAATATAGCTATATACTACTTGCAGTGATGTTATTCTTTACCGCCTGTAAAAAAGACTTCTTAGATAGTAAGCCACAAGGTAAACTGAGTGATGAATTATTAAACGCACCTGATGGTATAGAGGCGCTCTGTGTATCCGCTTATGCTGCATTAGCGGGGCCGGAAGGTGATAATTTGGTTTTCCTGTCACCCACAACAAACTGGATTTATGGCGATGTAAGAGCCGAAACTGCTTACAAAGGCGGAGGTGGTATTGGTGATATTTGGGAATATCATGCCTTTGAAACTTTTACGGGTGTTTTCGCTACCAATGGTTTGTTAGACCGTAAATGGTTTCATATGTATCGTAGTGTGGAACGTGCCAACAGTGCAATTCGCAGGCTCAATGCAGTGAGCGAAACAGAAGTTCCTTTAAAGAATACACGTTTGGGAGAAATGAGGTTTCTGCGTGCTCACTACTTTTTTGAATTAAGTCGCTTATTCAATAAGATACCTTACTTTGATGAGCATGTAGCTCCTGAGGACTATGTGAAAATTTCTAATGATGAATTTACACGTGACCAGATCCTAGAGAAGATAGCCAAAGAGTTTGAAGAGGCTGCTGCTTTATTACCTTCAGCCCAACCACAGTCTGGACGTGCAACCAAATATGCAGCCAAGGCTTACCAGGCAAAGGTGACTTTATACAGAGCTTATCAACAAAACGAGCAGAACCAAAAGACAAGTGTAGATGCAAACCTGATGAGCCAGGTGATAACATTATGTGATGAAGTAATAGCAAATGGAGGCTATGGCTTGCTGGATGATTACCAAAAGTTATCGATGGCAGAATATGATAATGGCAAAGAGTCTGTATTCGCCGTTCAGTATTCTAAAAGTGATGGAACAGCCAATGGCCGTATCAATTGGAGTAACTTGCTCAATGCACCAAAAGGGCCTGCATATAGCGGCGATGGCTTCTTCCAGCCAAGTCAAAACCTGGTGAACTCCTATAAAACAGACGCCAATGGTCTTCCACAATTTGATACGTATAACAATAGCAATTTGATGACGGTTCAGGATGGTTTTACGAATAACGTTGATCCCCGTCTTGACTTTACCGTTGGTCGTCTGGGTATCCGCTGGAAGAATTTCACTGCTTCTCCTTATGCTGAAGACTGGGCACGTGAACCAGCCACCTATGGCTATTATGCCACTAAAAAGTTCCTGGTATCACCTGAATCGCCATTTATGGTAAAAGGATGGCCATGGGGTGGCTCTGCACTCAACTTTACGATCATTCGCTATGCAGATGTATTGTTGTGGAAAGCAGAAGCATTGATTGAATTAGGACGCCAGGACGAAGCTGTTAGTTTGATCAATGAAGTAAGGACTCGTGTAAAAAACAGTAAGTATGTTCTGGCCTGGAATAATACCAGTGCAACTGATTATGCCGCCAATTACGAGATTGCTACTTATCAGCCAGGTGTGAACTGTGTTTGGACCCAGGATTATGCCAGGAAGGCTTTGTACTTTGAACGTAAGCTGGAATTGGCAATGGAGGGAGAACGCTTCTTTGATTTGGTACGCTGGGGTATTGCCGACCAGGTATTGAACCAGGAGTACTTTGCCAAAGAAAAACAATTGAGAACCTATTATAAAGATGCTCAGTTCGTTAAAGGTCGCGATGAATACTTCCCGATCCCCCAGGCCCAGATCAATTTCTCTGGTGGTCTTTACAAGCAAAATCCAGGATATAATTGATCATATATTTGAGTTGTTAACATATGCATTTCAGAAAGGATAAGTGGATAATAGTGAGATCTTTTCATTAATAATTTGATCATAAAGGTGCATGTAAACAAAAGGGGTACTAAGATTTTATCAGTACCCCTTTTGTTTTTTCTTGATGTCGTTAAATGGCGTTGAATTGCTTATATTCTACTCCCATATCTTTTCAACTTTTGAGTAACTTAATTCATAGAGCTTAATTCCAGTTGTTGATTGAATAGAAACTTTATTCATTGGTTTATTTGAGAAAAAGATATCAGTCATAACAGTAAGCCCATTATCTGCAAATAATTCTACTGAGGCAGCATCAATCAATAAAGTGACATCTGTATGCTTTCCCTTTGATATACGTGGTGCTATATGCTTTTTACCAAAGCCATTATCAAAATCCGTTTTTCCGGTTTTGCTTCTGTCAATGTAATATTGATTGGCTTGTTTATCAAATCCTACAATCAGTTCTTCACCTTGATCATTTGATAATACAATTGAATAATCTTCTATTTGTTCGCTTTTCAATTGGAGCAAAAGCTGGCTATTAAAATTCTTTATCTTTTCTGATAAATCAAAGTTTCCTTTTATGGTAACATCTTGCATTGATTTAGTGTTGCTAATAATTTTATTCAATTCTTTTACTGGCTCCGAGGTCAGGTAAAAAGTATTATCTATTGATTTTAATTTCAATTCCCGGGGAAAAGTATGAGCTCCTCGCCATGGTTGTGTGGGAACTTTGCCTGCATATTGCCAATTGCTCATCCATCCTATAGCGATTGCCCTGTTTTCAATATTGGACCATGTAACTCCGGCATAATTATCGGTGCCATAATCGACCCAGCGGGTATCTGTTTGATAAGGTGTAAAATCCTTTCCATTAAAGTCTCCAATGAAATATTGAGTGGCCGAACCACCATTAGGTCCTCCTGGATTCATACTTACTAATAATACCCACCTTTTATTGTTTATAATTCCATCTGCAGGTAATTCAAAAAGATCCGGACATTCCCACACGCCACCGTGAGATCCTAGCTCTTTTCCAAACTCACTTTCTTTTGTCCAATTTTTTAAGTTATTAGATGACCAGAATTCTACATGATCCTGAACAGCCAATGACATGATCCATCTTTCACTTTCCTTATGCCATAATACTTTCGGATCTCTAAAATCATCAGGAATAGCATCACCCTCTTCGTTTTTAATGATTGGATTTCCACTGTATTTTGTCCATGTTCTTCCCTTATCTGTGCTGTATGCCATGCTCTGTTGTTGCTTTGGGCTTGTGTTGGTATATATTGCTATCAATGCATTTGCTCCAAAACCAGCAGTGTTGTTTTTGTCAACAACTGCACTCCCTGAGAAAATAAAACCTAAACTATCACTATCTGGCACAATTGCTTTTGGATATTCTTTCCAATGAATCAGGTCTGTTGAAATTGCATGTCCCCATGACATATCACCGAAAACTTTTTCATACTTATCGTGTTGGTAGAATAAATGGTACTCTCCATCAAAATATACCATTCCATTTGGATCATTCATCCAGTTCTTTTGCGGTGAATAGTGAAATTGAGGCCGATGCACCTCCTGATAAGTTTTATTTTGCACTGCTTGTCTGTTTACTTTACAAGCACCAACAACTAATGCGAGGCCTAAGAGAAGTAATGAGCTGATCTTGTTCATGTTCATAATCGCAAGAATTATTTTTAGAATTGAAAGAAGGTAATTTAGGTTTGGGCATTTATCTCCAATTTCAATTCTGTTTCATTTTATTTAGAAATTGTAACAGCTTTAAAAATTTGCTTTATTCGTTTGAAAAGTTTGGAGTCATGTAGTGGAGTTCAGCCAGTTTGAATTGCCTGAAAATGCAGATTATGAAAAGGTAAGTATGGTCAAAACGTTCAGTACAACAAAAAATAATAGTTGTGTTTGCTGTCTGATTGTTATTTAAAAATATACAATATTCCTGCTGAATACGGTATTTAAAAATATTGGTATATAATAAAATTATGTGTTTAAACGATTAAGCAATATGCTATATTTGCCCGGAAATTGAAATATAATAAGATAGCAATATCAATTAATGTAGCTATGGTTACTCTTTGCGATTGGTATTAACGTATTATTAAATATTTAATTTAAGAGAGTTGTTGATGCTTCCTATGCAATAGCAACCTTAAATCATACCCTTAAATGAAACCAGCTGTTAACCATAAGAAAACAATGATACCGGTAGTGATGTGGAGTACGTCCCCTGTGTCTAAAGCAGTGATGGCTGATACTCAAGGTGCACCGCACTTTCTTCAAAAGCCAAGCTGTTACAAAGATCTGGTAGCAGAGCTCAGAGCTATTTTGCTGCGAAATGGTTTAGCGTTGCAGTAAACCCTTCCCGAAACAAGATACTAAGCTTCCTGATTTTGCAGAAGGAGGCTTTCATTATCAGGTACAAACAATACTTAAAAGAACTATACTATGGAAACGAAGTTAAAACGTATTGGGGTATTGACTTCTGGGGGGGATTCTCCGGGTATGAATGCGGCCATTCGGGCGGTGGTTAGAACCGGCATCTACCATGGCCTGGAGGTCTACGGCATCCGCCGCGGCTACCAGGGGCTGTTGGAGGAGGACCTCTTTAAGATGGAGTCCCGCTCGGTGGCCAACATCATCCAGCGGGGGGGCACCATTTTGAAATCTGCCCGCTGCAAGGAATTCTACACCCCCGAGGGTAGGGCCAAGGGCTATGCGGTGCTGCAGAAATACGGCATCGAGGGGCTGGTGGTCATTGGGGGGGACGGCTCCTTTAAGGGGGCGCTGAACCTCTCCCGGGAGTACGACATCCCCTGCATCGGGCTGGCCGGCACCATCGACAAGGACATCGCCGGCACAGACTTCACCATTGGCTTTGACACGGCGGTGAACACCGCCATTGACGCCATCGACAAGATCCGGGATACGGCTGATGCCCACGACCGGCTGTTCATCATCGAGGTGATGGGGCGGGATGCCGGCTACATTGCCCTGCACAGCGGCATTGCCACGGGGGCGGAAAACATCCTGATCCCCGAACGAAAGACCAATGCGGAGGCCATCATCCAATCCCTGCAGGAAAAGGAAAGGAGAAAGAAGCTGGTGAACATCATTGTGGTGGCCGAAGGCGATGAGTACGGGGGCATGGAGCTGTACCGGCTGATCAAGGAGCGGCTGCCCAACCTGGACACCCGCCTGTGTACGCTGGGCCACATCCAGCGGGGGGGCTCGCCTACGGGGCTGGATAGGCTGATTGCCTCTCGGATGGGTTACCATGCGGTGGAGTGTTTGCTGGAGGGCCGGCACAACGTGTTTGTAGGTATACTCAACAACCGCCTGAACTATGTGCCCCTGGAGCAGGTGACCAAAAAGAAGGGCCGCATTGCCGATGAATGGCTGAAGGTGGTGGAAACCCTGGC
>CBKWHA010000019.1:0-37153 GCA_966674115.1 uncultured Chitinophagaceae bacterium | reverse complement strand
GGAGGGTGTGATTAGCCGGTTTTTTGTTGATGACTGGTCTATATTTTGAATAGTAATTATAAAACTTTTACTATGGCAAAATTTAAAGCTGAAGACCTTATAAATGAGCTAAAGGGCGATGTGCATAAGTTAATTGCCAGTGCAGAGCAAATGAAAGGTGTGGATAAAGGTAAACTTGTCTATCAAATCAATAAAGATTCCTGGAGTGCGGTACAGGTTATTGAACATTTAAACTCCTATAACCGTTTTTACCTACCGCAAATAGACAGGGCACTAGCTGAAAGAAATGATACAAGGAATGCATGGTTCAATTCCGGTTTTTGGGGTGATTATTACACCAGAATGATGAAGCCAACGAATGTGTTTGAGGTGAAGAACAGGATGAAGGCTATGAAAAAATACACGTTCCCCAATAGCCTTAATGTAAATACTGTTTTTGATGAGTTTTTGCAGCACCAGCAAAAGCTTCTACAACTACTGGATGCATCAAAAGACCGGGATCTGAATGCCATTAAGGTGCCTATTACCATGAGTAAGCTGTTGAAATTAAAACTGGGAGATGCTTTCCGTTTTCTTGTTGCCCATGAGCAGCGCCATATGGTACAGGCAAGAAATACTATCAGGAAAGTTGGTGTTTCAACAGATCATTTTCCCGTTATTATGGAATCCCCCAGATTGCAGAGGGCAGAAGTTTGATGCACAGGTGTTGACCTGTTGTTTATAAATAGATATCCAGTAGACCTTCAGGTAATTCTACAATAACCTGCCTGTTTTTTTTATCGATCTTCATGATCGTGTCTTCATGTAATGGAATGAGCACTTCTTTTCCGCTGATCTCTATGCGGCAGAGAAGCTGGTGGGGTTGTTCTATGACTTCCAGGATTTGTCCAAGGGATTTTTTGTCTTCTACTATTTCGAAGCCCAAAAGATTTATTGGAGAGGATTTGGAAGAGAATTTCTTAAAATCAGCTTCTGGCAGCCATACTTCTTTCTGGGCCAGTTTTGTTGCTGCTTCACGGGTATTGATATCCTGCACCTTTATATAAATCTCCTCATCGGTCTTAATACGAGCCGTTTCCATAAAATACGGAATAAAGGAATTCTTTCTTTCCTCGATGAAAATAGCCTGTAAGCCTTTAAGGGTTGTTTTTTTTCCCAGGTTGTGTTTCAGTATCAGTTCGCCTTTTAAGCCAAAGGAAGAGACTAGTTTGCCAATTTTAAAATATTCGGTCATAAGAAAGTACGAGGTTAGAGGTACGAAGTACGAAATGCAAAGTTAGAAGTATGATGTTAGAAGTACGAAGTACGAGGCACGAAGTATGAAATAAAAAATGCGGTAAAAAAAAGGTGGCAATTTCTTGCCACCTCAACTACTTTAAGGCTTGGATGATTATCCCTGAGTACCGGATTGGCTCTCAGGCCTGCGTTCAGGCCTGCGATACGGCGGATTTCTGCGGGTTCTTCTTTCCCTTTGAGCAGCTTCCTGGCGTTTTCTCATCTGAGCTTCATGCTCATCGTGCCACACCTGGAATTTTTGCATTGCTGTTGCGTCGTCAAACAAACCAAGAGATACACCACGAAGCAAATGTTTCAGGTATAAAACTCCTTTGAAGGATAAAAGCTTGCGCACAGTGTCGGTAGGCTGAGCACCCTTTTGGAGCCAATCCAAAGCTCTCTGACGATCCAATTGAATGGTGGCAGGGTTTGTTAATGGATTGTACGTACCTAATTTCTGGATGAATTTGCCATCGCGAGGGCTGCGGGCATCGGCAACAACGATGAAGTAGAATGGTCTTTTCTTAGACCCGTGTCTTTGCAGTCGGATTTTAACTGGCATCTTAAATAGACATTTAAATGCTTGAATAAATAATAATTACGGAGCAAATGTAAGTCACAGATCGATATAAGTCAATATGTAATTGTAAAGATTTGGTTAACAGGGGTGTGAGGGGGTAGGCGATGGAGAGGAATTGCAATTGGCAATTGGCAATAGGCAAGGGGTAGGGGTTATGGGTTATGGGTTATGGGAGGAGGGAATGAGTGATCAGTGATGAGTAATGAGTAAGAGATGAGTGATGAGTAGTTGATATGCGGGAGGTATAGAGGGGTTGGAGTGAGTTGGGTGTGGGGATTGTGGATGGTGTATGTAATTGAATATCAGGTGTTTAGTGGTGGATGTGGTAGGGGGATGGTTTTATAAAGGTTGATGGGTATCATATAATAGGTAATAATTAATGTAATAATAGATCGGTTCATCTGTTTTTTGTCATGTTAGGTTTTAACGATAATCATGTCTCCTGAACACTGCTTGTCATGTTTTACGCCTCTGGCTACTTCTACTTTTGACTTGTCAATCAAATCGATCAAAACCAAAAAATACAAAGAAGATGAAAACCAAGTTCGTTGATAAATTTCCTTCCTTACGCAATATGGTATTGCCGGTGGTTCTGACAATTGCAACCATTTTCAGTACACAAAATGCAGAAGCACAAAACAGTGTGCGCAGTTCTGATATCAAGGTTGTAGGAACCTCAAACCTGCACGATTGGAAGATGAAAGCGCAAAACTCAACTGTAAACGCCAAATTTGAAATAAAACCAGGAACCAATCAGCTTGCTGATATTAGCACTTTGAGCTTTACCATGCCGGTAAAAGGTCTGAAAAGTGATGAGAGCCTGATGAATTCAAGAGCTTATGGTACATTAAAAGCCGACAAGTATGAAAAAATAGCTTTTAATATGTCATCAGCAGTTGTTACCCCTCAAGCCAACAACCAATACCTGGTGAAAGCAACTGGCAATCTTACTATTTCCGGTGTTACCAAACCGGTTACGCTTGTAGCCAATGGTGTAGTGAATCCTGATAAAACCATCACTATTACCGGTTCTCAAAAAATTAAAATGAGTGAATTCGGCGTGAAGCCCCCAACATTTATGCTGGGTGCTTTGAAAGTAGGCGACCAGGTAACAGTAGAGTATAATCTGAAATTCAACGGCTAAACATTTAAAAGCTCTATTTATAAAACAGGTAATATATAACCAAAATATCACAATCTTAAAAAATTAAAGCAATGAAAAAAACTAATTTACTTTACGCTTTGGGAGTTGCACTGGCTTTGGGAAGTACGATTTCTACAATAGCACAAGATGCAAAAGAATTTTACGGAAGGCCTTCTTATTGGAGACCTTATGACCAAAGAGGTATCAATGTATTTGAAACCACAAAGACTCCTGACTCCATTCCTTTCGAAGGCCCCAGGATCCGCTTAGGGGCAGGTTTTACCCAACAGTTTCAAGGTTTGGAACATAAAAATAACGCAGTAAGCAATACCGGAAAAGGCCATAACACACTTTATGCATTGACTCCTGGTTTCAATACTGCATCAGCAAATTTGAATATTGATGTACAACTGTCTGAGGGTATCCGTTTGAACGTGGTAAGTTACCTTTCTTCCCGTCACCACAATGAAACATGGGTAAAAGGTGGTTACATCCAATTCGACAGACTGCCATTTAAAGGCGCTTTCTGGAATCAATTGATGGATGTAGCGACTATCAAAGTTGGTCATATGGAAATCAACTATGGTGATGCTCACTTCCGTCGTACTGATGGTGGCCAGTCGCTTTACAATCCCTTTGCTGAAAACTATATCCTGGATGCCTTTACTACAGAAATCGGTGGTGAAATTACGCTTCAGAAAAATGGTTTGTTTGGTGTTGCTGCCCTTACAAATGGTATGGTTAAAGGCAATATTGAAGAACTAGTGCCAACTGCTGCGGATGATAATACTAAAAAATCTCCAGCTCTTTATTTCAAAGGTGGTTTTGATAAACAATTGACAGAAAAAGTGCGCGTACGTGCTGCTGCTTCTCTCTATCACAATGGAAGTTCAGGTGGTAACACTTTATACGCTGGCGACCGTACCGGTTCTCACTACTTCATGGTTTTGGATCCTGCAGTTACTGTGGCTAAAAATGCGAAAGGTGGATATGATACTACAAAAACTGCTGCGTCTTCACAATTCACTTCCGGCCGTTTGAATCCTGGCTTTAGCAAAAAAGTTGATGCCGTTCAATTGAATGGTTTCCTGAAAGCAGGTGGTTTAGAACTGTTTGGTACTTATGAGGTTGCCAAAGGCCGTACAAAAACAGAAGCAGATACCAGGAAGGTAAATCAATTAGCTGGTGATGTTGTTTACAGATTCGGTAATGCAGAAAACCTGTTTGTTGGTGCCCGTTATAACACTGTAAAAGCTGAATTAGCAGGTATCGCTGATGATGTTACTATTAACCGCACTGCTGTTGCCGGTGGCTGGTTCTTAACTAAAAATGTTCTGTTGAAAGGTGAATATGTAATTCAGAAATACAAAGATTTCCCAACTACTGATGTACGTAGCGGTGGTAAATTCAACGGATACGTGATCGAAGCAGTTGTTGGGTTCTAAGTTGTCTCAGGACGAGTGAGAAATAAACGAGACCCAGGATAGTTAAAAAGCACTCTTTATGAAATGGTTGATTATTCTACTGACAATGTTTCCCGGTTTGAACAGAGCCGGAGACTCTGAAAATGTAAGGATCTGGACTGTTGCCAAAGAAAGCAAAATATCTATTCTGGGTTCTTCTAATGTAAACACTTTCAGTTTCGATATAAAACAATACAGCGGTAAAGACACACTGGTTGCCCTGCAACCAAACAAACAAACAAAGGCTTTTTTTAAAAAAGGCGTGGTACGTTTACCGGTAAATGATTTTAAAAATCCCAATCCTTTTCTGACTAAAGATTTCAGGAAAATCATCAAGTCAAAATCTCATCCTGATATCCTAATGAATTTCCGCAGTTTAAACTCTTTACCTGCGCAAGGCGCAAAGGAAGAGCGCATCAGTGCCGATGTTGACATTTCACTGGCTGGTAAGAGTAAATCATTCCGTATCTGCCTTTCGGCTACACGTAATGGTAATGTTATTTATTTGAAAGGGAATGAGCAATTGTGTTTTTCTGATTTTGGTTTGGAAGCTCCGGAAAATATTATGGGTTTCATCAACGTAAAAGATGAACTCTCTGTGAATTTTCAACTGGCGTTAAAAGTATTGAATTAGAAATTAGCACACATCCTCATCTCCAGAAAGGATCGACTTTAGGGTTGATCCTTTTTTTGTCGTGAATGGGGAATGGACAATGGGCAAGTGAGGGGGGTTATGGGTTACGGGTTATGGGTTATGGGTTATGAGTAGGGTAATAAAAAATGCCGCTTGTAGAGGGCGGCATTTTTTTGTATTAAGGATTGGTTGATTGTCAGGTTATCTTCGCATTCCCGGCATCATTCTCCCCATTGGCATTTTGTTCATCATCTTCATCATTTCGCGCATTTGCTCGAATTGTTTCATGAATGCATGTACTTCGGCAATATCTTTTCCGCTTCCTTTTGCGATCCGTTTACGGCGGCTGCCATCGATAACATCCGGGTTTGCCCGCTCATAAGGAGTCATTGAGTTGATCATGGCCTCAACGCCTTTAAAAGCATCGTCACTGATATCAATATCTTTAATGGCCTTGCCTACGCCAGGGATCATTGCCATCAGGTCTTTCAGGTTGCCCATGCGTTTGATCTGCTCCAGTTGTTGTTTGAAGTCGGCGAAGTCGAACTGGTTTTTACGGATCTTCTTTTCCAGCTTGCGTGCCTGTTCTTCGTCGAACTCCATCTGCGCTTTTTCTACCAGGGTGGTAATATCTCCCATACCCAGGATCCGTTGTGCCATCCGCTCAGGATAAAACACATCGAGGGTATCCATTTTTTCACCACTGCTGATAAACTTGATGGGTTTATTAACGGTGTACTTAATGGAGAGGGCGGCACCGCCACGGGTATCACCATCCAGTTTAGTAAGCACCACGCCGGTGAAGTCAAGGCGGTCATTAAAAGCCTTGGCTGTGTTTACAGCGTCTTGACCGGTCATACTGTCCACAACGAACAGAACTTCCTGAGGGTTTACGGCAGCTTTGATATTAGCTACTTCGGTCATCATGGCCTCGTCGATAGCCAAGCGGCCGGCTGTATCTATGATAACGACATTCTTGTTTTTGCTGCGGCTTTCGCGGATAGCGTTCTGGGCAATCTCAACCGGGTTTTTATTTTCCGGTTCGATATGCACGTCAATACCGATCTGTTCGCCCAATACGCGCAATTGCTCCATGGCTGCGGGGCGGTAAACGTCGGCAGCAACCAGCACAGGCGATAAGCCTTTGCGTTTTTTGAGATAATTGGCCAGTTTACCACTGAAAGTGGTTTTACCACTACCCTGGAGGCCTGCGATCAAAATCACTGCCGGACTGCCTTTTGCATTCAGTTCAGCGGCTTCGCCACCCATTAACCGTACGAGTTCATCTTTTACGATCTTGACCATCAACTGGCCGGGGCTGATCGCATTGATCACTTTTTCGCCTTCTGCCTTTTCCTTTACGGTATCAGTAAATTCTTTAGCTATTTTATAGTTAACGTCAGCATCGACCAAAGCACGGCGAATTTCCTTTACTGTAGATGCTATGTTGAGTTCGGTGATTTTATGTTCGCCCTTTAATTGTTTAAAGGCCCCATCCAACCGTTCCTGTAATGATTCAAACATTTATTGTGGTTTTTGCATTAAACCGCGGATTTGCAGGATTATTATGAGTTTGCAGTCCGCGGTTTTGCAAAAATAGGATGATAGAGGAATTAATTCATTGTTAAGCACCGAGGAAAGTGCGGAGGTCTTTTGAGTGGTTATTCGATTTCAGTTTTACAATTGCCTTGTCTTTGATTTGCCGTACTCGTTCGCGGGTGAGGTTATACCTCTGACCGATGTCTTCCAGGCTAAGCGGGTGGTCTACGCCAATGCCAAAAAAGAAACAGATCACTTCTTTTTGTCTTTCGGTCAGTGTTTGCAGGTGCCGGTCAATTTCCATTTTCAGGGAGAGGTAATGGTCGAGATATTCATCTGTTTTTTCAGCATTAGGATTTTCCAATACATCCAGCAAAGTGCTTTCCTCGCCTTCGGCAAATGGAGAATCTACGCTAACATGGCGGGCATTGGTGCCCAAAGAAGCGGAAACTTCTTCTGTTTCAAGTTCCAGTAAATCGGCCAATTCTTCAACCGATGGCTCACGTTCAAATTCCTGTTCCAGTTGTGAAAACGCCTTTTGCACGCGATTGGTGAGGCCTACTTTATTCAGGGGCAAACGGACAATACGCGCCTGTTCGGCAATAGCCTGTAAAATGCTTTGACGGATCCACCATACGGCGTAAGAAATGAACTTAAAGCCTTTGGTTTCATCGAAACGGTGTGCCGCTTTAATAAGGCCCAGATTTCCCTCATTAATAAGATCGGGAAGAGTTAATCCTTGATTCTGATATTGTTTTGCTACGGATACTACAAAACGGAGGTTTGCTTTGGTTAAACGTTCCAGGGCTTTTTGATCACCTTTTTTAATAAGGGAGGCTAGACGTACTTCTTCTTCCGGGGAGATAAGATCTACTTTGCCAATTTCCTGAAGGTACTTTTCTAAGCTTGGGGATTCACGATTGGTGATGGATTTCGTGATCTTGAGTTGACGCATACTCATAGGGGCGTGTTTAAAGATGGTTATTTAAGGTTGTTTTAGTTATATGGTGTTTTGTAGGTTATTAGTCCTGGTTTTTCCTAAAATATCCATCATTCCGGTATAGCTGTACGGGCTATAAGTTTCGCGAAGCTTAAATAAAAGTATGGAAAGGTTTAATACGTTCAAAATTTTTTTAACAAAAAATAAAAAAATTGTTTTTTAAAGCAAAAGGTGATAAATTATTGAAAAAAATTTTGGCGGATTAATAATTTTTCTATTATTGCAGCCCCCGAACTGTCCTAAAAAGATAAAATGAGCAAAAAACAGCTATATACTTTAGAATATCCCGTGAGATGTTCGCCAACAATTTTGTATGAGTTTTTATCAACCCCCAGCGGTTTACAAGAGTGGTTTGCTGATAAGGTTGATGAAAGAGATGGGGTATTTAATTTTTCCTGGAACGGTTCTAACGAAACAGCTAATGTATTAGAACGTGAAGACGAGAAATTTATCCGCTTTCATTGGTCTCATGCTCCGGCAGATGAATACTTTGAATTCAGAATTGAGAAGTCGGAAGTAACGAACCAGACCATTCTTGTGATCAAGGATTTTGCTGAGAAAAGAGATATTAAAGACCAAAGCATGTTGTGGGATTACCAGGTGAAAGATCTGTTTCACCGCCTGGGAAATTAAGAGGTTTATTTGTTTGAAGGTATTTAGAAACAGATCTGAAGGAACATCTTCCAGCTTTCGAATAAATGGTTTGCTGCAACTGGCCAATCCATTAAAGGCCATTTTGCAGCAATTTTTATATGCTCCTGATGGCAATGTTTCTGAAACCGGGCTTCCGGCATTGTGCTGATCTTTATGTAATTGTCATCACCAAAATGATGTTGCCACTGATCGGCCTGGATACAGATATAGTAATTGCGGTCTGACAACTGCTGGTACGCATTTTCGATCTTGTTTCTGAAGGCTGTTGCATATTGACCAGACAGGTGCAGGGTACTGCTGAAAAAGTGTCCCCACCAGAACATAGACCTTATGGCAAATGTGCCAGACTGTGTAAACGTTCGTGGATAGTCAAGTACCAGGTAAGGCAGGCCAAGGTAGTTCTCGCCCCTGGAAATTTTGGGTGGAACGCTGAAAATGTTGTTAGCTGCTGCTTCAGTAAAATTTGTCTGCTCCATTTCAGTCTGTACTTCTCCGAGCAATGCTTTTACCTGTTGCAGAATCTTATTCTTCGTTAAAATCACGGATGCATTACACATCAGATCCATCTCAGCGGGTGAAAGCTGTATTTTTGTCTCCTTCATCATTTAAAATTATCAACTAAAGTAAGGCACTGGTGTTTAAGAAATTAGATAAGCTGATCATCAAAGCATTTATTGGGCCATTCGTAGCAACATTTTTCATTGTGCTGATGGTGCTGGTGATGCAGTTCTTTTGGCTGTATATAGATGACTTTGTAGGTAAAGGATTAGGCGCCGGTATCATCATAGAGTTCATCGGTTACCAGAGTGCCTCGCTGGTGCCGCTGGCATTACCGCTGGCCGTTTTACTTTCCTCCATTATGACCTTTGGTAATTTGGGGGAGAGTTATGAACTGGTGGCTATCAAATCTGCAGGTATCTCATTGCTACGCTTTATGCAGCCATTGTTTATCCTTACTATTTTCATTTGCGGGATCGCTTTTTCTTTTTCCAATTATTTTATTCCTGTTGCCAATTTAAAATCAAAAACGCTGCTCAACGACATTGTATATGCCAAACCAGCCTTTGACCTGAAGGAAGGGATCTTTTATGATAAACTACCAGGATTTGCCATTAAAGTCGGGAAAAAAGGAACAAATGATTCTACCATCAGCGACATCATTATCTATGAAAAGACAAGCACGTTGCAAGACAATTTTATTATTGCCGATAATGGCGTCATGCGCGTTTCGGATGATAAGCGTTTCCTGGAATTTAATTTAAGGAATGGCTGGCACTACCAGGAGCGGGGTAATCCTTCAACACCCAATACGGAATATATCAGAATGGGGTTTAAGGAATACAGGAAGCAATTTGACTTAAGTGCGCTCCAATTTCAGCGTACTGACGACAGCGTTTATAAGCACAATCATAGAATGCTCAGCATGAGGCAACTGGCCAAGGCCATAGATTCGATTAAAAAGGATAATGCCAGGTTTACGCAGAGAGTAAAAAGAGACGTTTTGTATTCGCTGGAATTCATACCTTACCTGGACAGCAACTGGAAAGTTGCCAAAAAGCCAGTGGCCAAGAGCATACAGCAATTGATACCAGACTCTATCAGATTGTCGTTAAGACAAAGAACTTCGGGTACTATTGAATCGATGCGAGCGACCAATGAAATGGTATTTAACGAGTATAAAGATCAGCAGCGATATTTGCGCTTACACAAGATCGAGTGGCACCGTAAAATTTCTCTATCCCTTGCCTGCCTTGTATTATTTCTGATTGGTGCACCTTTGGGATCTATCATCCGGAAAGGTGGTTTGGGTAATCCCCTGATCTTTTCTATCGTATTCTTTATGTTATTTTACTTTTTAGGCAATACAGGGGAGAAGTTTGCCAAAGATGGAAAATGGCAACCTTATGCTGGTATGTGGCTATCCACTGCGGTACTTATTCCTATAGGTATCTTCCTGATAGAAAAGGCCAGGAAAGACTCCCAGATCTTTAATAGGGAACTTTACCACAGATTATGGCGAAAGGCCCGTTCTTTTTTCAGGCGAAGTAAAAAACAGCAGTAGAGTGGAATTGGCGTGAATAGTCAATTGTGAATGGTCAATGGTGAATAGCGTACTTGTGAACTCGTGAGCTTCAAACTCATAACTTTACAAAAACGACAGATGAAACATTTCACCTCTCGCAGAGATTTTTTGATCAATTCTACAAAAGCCGGACTTGGACTCTATGTTGGTTCTTCCTTTCTCTCAAGCTGTTCCCTAGTGAAGAATATTGGCTCGGACAAACTGGCCACAGGCTTTCAGCAGCAGCCGTTACCTTATTCTTACAGTGCTTTGAGCGATGCTATTGACAGCACTACTATGGAAATTCATTACACCAAGCATGCGGCAAGTTATGCAAGCAATCTGCAGGATGCTGCAAAAAGTGAAGGTGTAGATATGAACAAGCCATTAGAAGAGACGTTGCGTCGTGTTTCCAAATTTTCCTCCAAGTTGCGTAATAATGCCGGCGGGCATTACAATCATGAATTATTCTGGAAGTCGATGTCGCCCAACGGTGGAGGACAGCCTAGCGGACAGCTAGCAATTGCAATTAATAATAGCTTTAATTCGTTTGACAGCTTCAAGACCCAATTTGAAGGAGCTGCCAAAAACCGTTTCGGTAGCGGTTGGGCGTGGCTTGTGCTGGACGGGGACAAGAAACTACGCATTGGCTCTACGCCTAACCAAGACAATCCCTTAATGGATGTTTCTGATTTAAAAGGTATTCCTATTATGGGCATAGATGTTTGGGAGCATGCGTATTATCTCCGTTATCAAAACAAGCGAGCCGATTATATTAGCAACTGGTGGCGGGTTGTTAACTGGAAGTATATTGAAGATCGCTATAATAAAGTAGTTTAACCGTGATTACACATACTATTTGGAAGGGAGGTCTTGGGTTTGAAAGTACCTATAAAAACTCTTCAATACCAATAGATGGCAACAATGGCTTTAGCCCCAAAGCACTTTTACTTTCCGGATTAGCAGGCTGCGCAGGCATTGATGTTGTTACTATTCTTGAAAAAATGCGTGTACCTTTCGCCGCATTAGAAATAGAGGTGCAAACTGAACAAACGGATACAGACCCAAAGGTTTTTAAGGACTTACATATGGTATTCCATCTTAAAACGGATGAGGAGAACCGTGATAAGGTGAGAAAAGCCATTGACCTGTCGCTGGAAAAATATTGTGGTGTTGCAGCAATGTTGCGAAAAAATTCATCTATTTCTTATACAATTAAACTTGAACCTGAAACTTAAAAAAATATAAGGTTTCTAAACTTTATAGATATTGTTAATAAACCTTACTTAAAAGATGCTTACTAAAAAGGCGTATTATGCTTTTCAAGCGTTAACGCACCTTGTGGAGAAATACAATGATGGGCCTGTATTGATTTCTGAGATTGCAGAACAGAAAAAGATACCATTGAAGTTTTTAGAAAACATTCTGCTGCAGTTAAAAAATACGGGCATTTTGGATAGTAAAAAGGGGAAGGGAGGCGGATATTTTTTAAGAAATAATCCTTCCGAGACCCGTATTGCCACAGTTTTCAGGCTTATTGATGGTCCTATAGCCATGCTGCCCTGTGTGAGTCTTTACTTTTACCAACGGTGCGAAAACTGCAATGAGAAGTTCTGCGGCTTACATGATATTTTAATAGAAGTACGTGATGCTACCTTAAATATTCTGGAAAACAGGACCCTTGCAGATTTAGCTTTAAAGGAAAAGAACCCGGTGTTACCCTTAAAACCTTATTCTTAACTTAAATTAAGTCTACTTATTTGGTAGGGTATTTAATTTCTTTTACTTTCGCTCATTATTTCACCAAAAAATAACGGATATGTCATTACGTTTAGGGGATACAGCTCCCAATTTTAAAGCCCAAACCACTGCCGGCGAAATTGACTTTTACGAGTATCTCGGAGACAACTGGGGTATTTTGTTTTCTCATCCTGCAGACTACACACCCGTTTGCACTACAGAGCTAGGTAAAACAGCGCTTCTGAAGAATGAGTTTGAAAAACGTAATGTGAAAGTATTGGCAGTAAGCGTTGACCCATTGGACAAACACTTTGGATGGGTTAAAGACATTAATGAAACTCAGAACTGCAATGTTGATTTCCCCATCATTGCCGACGAGGACCGCAAAGTGGCTACTTTGTACGACATGATTCACCCTAATGCTTCTGAGAACTTTACAGTTCGTTCTCTTTTTGTAATTGGGCCCGATAAGAAAATCAAGTTGATGATCACATATCCTGCTTCTACCGGCCGTAACTTCAATGAAGTTCTGCGCGTTGTAGAATCTTTACAATTGACAGCCAACCATAGTGTGGCTACTCCTGCTGACTGGAAACATGGTGAAGATGTGATTGTTGTGCCAGCAGTAAGCACTGAAGATGCCATCCAGAAATTCCCTAAAGGTGTAAAGGTGGTGAAGCCTTATTTGCGCTACACACCTCAACCTAACCTGGACTAATGAAAAGTTTAGGTTTTCATTAGCCGTAACTTTTTGAATAAACATAGATCGGAGTGCATCTTTGCACTCCGATTAATTAACAACGAGCTGCTTTAATAATAATGGAATATCTAGCACAATTACAACAAGCATTTGAAAACCTGCCCATAGAGGAAGCACTGAAGCAAACTGTTTCACTGTTTCCCGCCGGTACGGTAAAGTTCTCTACTTCGCTTGGCCAGGAAGACCAGGTGCTTACCGATATTATTGCCCGCAATAAGATAGGTGTGAACATATTTACCATTGATACTGGCAGGTTGTTTAATGAGGTTTATGAAACATGGGAAAAAACAGAGGCCCGTTACAAGATCAAAATAGAGCCTTATTTCCCGCAGGCCGAAGCCGTGCAAAAAATGGTGAGTGAAAAAGGTATCAACCTGTTTTACGAATCGGTTGAAAACCGTCAAACCTGCTGCGGCATCCGCAAAGTAGAGCCTCGGAACAGGGCCTTGCAAGGCGCTACTGTATGGCTGACCGGTTTACGGGCATCTCAAAACGACCACCGGAAATCCATACCTATGGTAGAGTGGTTGCCCGACAAGAAATTATACAAAATCAATCCGTTGTTGGATTGGTCTTATGAAGACATTTTAGACTACATTAAAAAGAATAACGTTCCTTACAATCCTTTGCATGACAAGGGTTTCATCTCTATAGGCTGTGCGCCTTGTACCCGTGCGATTGAGCCAGGTGAAGATCCTCGTGCCGGCCGCTGGTGGTGGGAAGCCTCTCATAAAGAATGTGGTTTGCATTTGGTAAAATAAAAAGTATGAGCGAACAAAAAAATATTTTCCCCAGAGAACTGGAGCATGAAGCGATTTATATCATCAGAGAAGTAGCAGCCCAGTTTGAACGTCCGGCCTTGTTGTTTTCAGGCGGAAAAGACTCGATAACCTTAGTGCAATTGGCACGAAAAGCATTCTATCCGGCAAAGGTTCCATTTCCGATGTTGCATATCGATACTGGCCACAACTTTCCGGAAACTATTGAATTCCGTGATTGGCTGGCGAAGGAATCCGGAATGCAACTGATCGTGCGTTATGTACAGGACAGCATTGATCAAGGAAAGGTGCAGGAAGAAACCGGTAAATATGCCAGCCGAAATATGCTGCAAACCGTTACCCTGCTGGATGCTATTGAAGAATTAAAATTTGATGCCTGCATCGGCGGTGCCCGTCGTGACGAGGAAAAAGCAAGAGCGAAAGAAAGAATCTTTTCAGTACGGGATGATTTCGGACAGTGGGATGCCAAAAAGCAGCGTCCTGAATTGTTTGATATGCTGAACGGAAAGATCAATATAGGTGAAAATGTACGTGTATTCCCCATCTCAAACTGGACCGAACTGGATGTTTGGAATTACATTAAGGAAGAAGGTATTCCTATTCCTTCTATCTATTATTCACATGAAAGAGAGATTATTGAGCGCGATGGCATGTATTGGCCAGCATCTTCTTTCCTGAATACTACCGAAGATGAAGTTCCTTTTAAAGCCACCGTTCGTTTCAGAACAGTAGGTGATATGACCTGTACGGCTGCCGTGCTATCAGAAGCGGTAACTATCGATAAAATCATTGAAGAAATCAAAGAGGCTACTATTTCTGAGCGAGGTGCGCGTATTGATGATAAGAGATCAGAGGCAGCGATGGAAAAGAGAAAGCAGGTGGGATATTTCTAGCCAAAGCACACCCTAGCCCCTAAAGGGGAGCATCAGCGCTGCAGGGCTTGGCAGATGATAATTAAATTTATACTTCATAAATAACATACATAAATGGATGTTTTAAGAATCGCTACTGCTGGTAGCGTGGATGACGGAAAGAGTACATTAATTGGAAGGTTGTTGTACGATACAAAATCCATTACAAAAGATAAACTGGAAGCAGTTGAAGCATCGAGCAAGCGTAAAGGTCTTGACTTTGTAGATCTTTCATTGCTGACTGATGGACTTATTGCTGAAAGAGAGCAGGGTATTACTATTGATGTAGCCCATATTTATTTTTCTACCGACAACCGTAAATACATTATAGCCGATACGCCAGGTCATGTGGAGTATACCCGGAATATGATCACTGGGGCTTCCAATGCCGAAGCTTCCATTGTACTGGTGGATGCCCGCAATGGTGTTTCTGAACAAACCCGCCGCCACCTGTTCATTTCTTCTTTGCTGGAGTTGGAAACTGTAATAGTTGCCGTTAACAAGATGGACCTAGTTAATTTCGATGAAGCTGTTTTCAATACGATCAGGAAAGATGTAGCAGGAATTGCAGAAAAGATCGGCTTTAAAGGCAGTCTTCATTTTATTCCGCTGGCAGCCAAGTACGGCGATAATGTGGTTACCTTGTCTGAAAAGATGCCATGGTATACAGGAAAACCATTGCTGGAATCCCTGGAAAGCCTGCCTGTACATGAAAAGGAAGAAAGTTTACCAGCCCGTTTTCATGTGCAATATGTTATTCGCCCACATAGTGAAGAGCATCATGATTTCCGCGGTTATGCCGGTAAGCTTGTAAGCGGAACGATTGAAGTGGGGCAAAAAGTAGTGGCTTTGCCTTCACTTCGTGAATCAACGGTAAAAGCGATCTATTCGGGTTATGAGCAGGTAACAAAGGGGCATGCCGGTGAAAGTCTGACTATTGAACTAGTTGATGATATAGATATCAGCCGTGGCAATACGTTAGTGGTAGCAGGTGCACCTTACCAACAGGTAAGCACGTTTACAGCAAAGCTGACCTGGATGAGTGAGCAACCATTAACTGCAGGAAGAACTTTCTTGTTACAGCACGGTATCAACAGGATAAAAGGAAAAGTTTTATCATTTGCGCACATAATCGATATGAACACTATCGAAGAAAAGAATGATGTAAAAGAGTTTAAGCTGAATGATATTGGTGAAGTAAGCATTAAAACTGCCAAGCCGATATTCGCTGATCTATACCGTGAAAACCCGCATAACGGGGCATTCATTTTAATTGATGAATTCAGCAATAATACAGTGGCTGTTGGATTTATCGAGCGCTTTTGAGGCGATTTGATTATTGATTAATTCGATTACGTAAATACCTGAATACCCTGCTCCGGCAGGGTATTTTTTTGAGTTTATATTTAAAAAACGCTATAACCATTTACAGGTTTATCCGATAAAACACTTAAACTATAATATTTTCCAAGTGTGATCGAATAAAAGAATGATATAATTTTTATTTTACAGTAATGATTATACCTATGAAAACCCTTGTTAGTCAACAACCTGTTGAATGTTTGATTCTCCATAAATCCGTTTCATGGCTTGAAATAGAACTCCAGAATCTGGAAGATGCCTATGCAGAATGTTTAGGCGATGAAGTTGATGCAAAGACATTAACTTCCCTTTGGTCAAGAATAAAAGCTATCAAAAAGGAAATATTTTCAAGGAAGACACAATATGTTTGTTGACCGTTATAATGCAATTTGCTTAGAAACGGTAAAATCAAGATTGTTGCTTATGAAAACAATGTAATTCCCCTTGTTTATGCTCATTGGTATGTTCAAAACAAACTGCCGGGAGGAGTGACTGTATGTTTGCCGGGTCAGCACCTGTCCGTTAAATGAAATGAGCTTTACTACAACAGTTCCTTTTAGCTGTTTGGTGCAATTTATTATTACATTGTTGTTTGCGATAATTATGCTAATGTTTGGTGCACCTGCAGCATTTGCTTGATTGGTTATTGCTTTTATTTCTGAAAATGTGAATTTTCCATCCAAGTCTACCTGCCTGATGCGGTAGTAAGCAATTTTGTTTACGGCCGTTCTGTCCGTATACAGGTAGTTCTGCGTGTTGGTGGAATTGCCCGCAGCTTTTACGCTGCCCATTGTCCTCCAGTTTCTGCCGTCTTCGCTGCGCTCAACCAGGAAGGCATCTGCATTAATCTCCTGGGCTGTGGTCCATTGCACAGCAACACCGTTAGCTGCTTTGGAAACAGTAAAGCTGGTGAATACAACTGGTAAAAGAGTGAAGTCGGTTAAAAGCGTGAATGCAGCAGTGCTACTGGTAGCCGCTCCTGTTGTTTTATCTGCCAGAGCGGGTCCGGTAATGGTACCAATAGAGCCGTTGTATTTTTCAACGCCACCGATTATTATTTTGTCAGCCGGCGTTCCTTTTTCAGAGATAAGCTGGGCCGAAGGGCTAAAGAGATAAACAGCACTTTCATTGTCCAGGTCCAGTTTTCCATTATTTAAATCCAGGCTGCCTTCTACTAATATCGTGATATTGCCTACATTTTTAATGTTCCCCTCCACTACCAGGGTATAATTCTTAAGAATGCGGAGTGTGTCGCCGTCGGCAGGAATGGTGTTTGATTTCCAATCTGAAGCATTGCTCCATTTTCCACCATTTACCAGGAGTGTATCAATGTTAGCAGAAGCAGAAATAGTAATAGAAATGAAGAGAATAAGCAGTTTTAACTGTTTCATGATATGGATTTATGCTGTTTTATATAGGGTTGGTACTAAGTGTCATTATTAGTATTACCGAGTATTCCCGCTATAAACATTAAGCAAATCCACTTATTCGGCGCGCAAATGTAATTATTGTTTTATTACATTCGGCATATTCATGTCTTTTTTATTGAGATCGGATTATGGGCAATGTATGACAGCTACCGGTTATTGGTAGCTGTCATATGATAAGAAGGTATATTATCCTAAAAATGGATATATAGTTGTTGAGTAAGGCTACTACACTAGTTTTTATGGGAAGCTTTTCCCCTACGGGCCAGTTCGCTGAAGAACCTTGCATTTTCAAAGAGTTCATTCAGGTTTCCAGCTTTTTCCAAACACATCAATACGCCCAGCGATTCTAATTCTTTGCGCATAATGTTGGTTACGGATGCTGAGTAAATTAAAACTGAAATATTAGCAGTTAAAGGATTGCTCCTTATAAGCCGCAATGTTTCACCCCCGTTTAGAACCGGCATATTGTAATCCAATACCACAAGGGATGGCTGAGCAGAGGGGGCATTGGCATTCAGATATTCGATCAATTCGCTACCGGAGTTCAAAAACAGTACGTCGGCTTCATTGCAGATCTCACGGAAAGAGTAAGAAAGCAGATAACAATAATCAGGGTTGTCATCAACCACTATGATAGGATGGGTACGGTACACGGAAAAAGCAGTTAGTTTTAAAATAAATATTTCGGTAAAAATGATTAAAAAACTACCATGTATTACTCTGAAATAGCCGAGTGGCGTTGTTTTGGCGACGAAACGAACGGTTTATACATTAAAAGGATTATATATTCTTCCGCAATTGCTGCAGTAATGCCCTCAGATCTTTTGGTAATTCGGCTTCCAATTCATAATGTTTTTCTTTGAGACCAAATTTCAGTTTCCAGGAATGCAATGCCAGGCGGGAGAGAATGGGTCTTTCTGTTTCTTCGTTCTTAGACAGATGGTAATTTTTTTTGAAAGAAGAAAGGAAGACAGGTTTGCCGTCGCCATAGAGTTCATCGCAGACAATAGGGTGGCCCAGGTGTTGCATGTGAACACGGATCTGGTGGGTACGGCCTGTGTGAATCCGGAATTGCATCCAACTGAAATAGCGAAAGCTTTCCAGTACTTCATAATCAGTTACAGAAGGTTTACCTCTTTTGTTGATAACCATTTGGCCCTTCTTTACCGGGTGTTCCATAATACCTGCGTCTATGGTACCAGTGTGGTTCAATAGTTTGCCCTGAACCAGTCCCTGGTAGTATTTCTCCACCTCACGGCCTTCAAACTGTTGTGAAAGTTGTTTATGGGTATCTTCATTCCGGGCAAAGACCACAATACCGCTGGTATCCCTGTCCAGCCGGTGAACCGTGTAAATTTCTCCAAATGCTTGTTGCAGGAGGTTTTTCAGTGCTGTATTTCCTTCCCTGTCCGGGATGGTCAGCATTCCTGAAGGCTTATTAACAGCTACAAAATCTTCTGTTTCCTGAATAATTAAGTTTCTTATGTTCACTAGTAACGAGATAGTAGATTGATGATGAGACTTGGGAAAGTAATGCGTGATCTTATTTGCCTTTTCTAAAATATTTCAGCTCTCTTACTTCTTTTTCGGTCAGAAAGCGCCATTTACCTCTTTGCACGTTTTTCTTGGTTAGACCGGCAAACATTACCCTATCGAGGTTTTTTACATCATAACCCAAATGCTCAAATATGCGGCGGACAATGCGATTGCGACCGCTATGCAGTTCCACACCAATTTGTGTTTTGTCTTTGACGTCTGTATAAGCCAGAGAATCCACGATCGCAACGCCATCTTCTAATTGCACACCCTTAAGGATCTCTTCAAAATGCTTTTTCTCTAAGGGTTTGTCTAACGAAACGGCATATATTTTCCTGATCTCATTACTGGGATGGGTAAGCTTTTGTGAAAGGTCGCCATCATTTGTAAGCAAGAGTACGCCGGAAGTATTTCTATCCAGCCTGCCTACAGGGTACACTCTATCCTGTGTGGCCTGTTTGATAAGATCTAAAACGGTTTTACGATTTTGCGGATCGTCTGTAGTGGTAATATAGTCTTTAGGTTTATTAAGCAGGATGTATACCAGGTTTTTGACCGGGTATACTTTTTTGCCGGCAACTGTAATTGAGTCATCAGTGGATACCTTATGACCTGGTTCTGTGATCACTTCCCCGTTTACCTTTACTTTCCCGCTTTTTACAACTTCAGCGGCATCCCTGCGCGAACAAATACCACAGTGGGCGATGTATTTGTTCAGAGGCATTTGGTTGGATTGCTGATTTTGAGATTTTGAGATTTTGGGATTAGGCTGCTTTGATGTGGGTGCTTTCTCTATGGGTTTTGAGCCCTGGGTTCTGAGGTTTGAAGACTTTCTCTCTGGTTGCGGCGTTTGATCCTTTGCTGTTTTTGTTTTTTTTATGGTAAAGCGGGAACTGCCTTTTTCTGCCTGTTGCGGTTTATATTCCGGATTCCGGAATATAAATCTCTCCTTTTTCTTCTCCTCCATTTCTTTGCGCAACTTTCTTTTCTCCTGCCTGATTTCTTCTTTTACCGTACCTGCTTTTTTCTTGGCCTTGAAGAATTTCTCAAACCCTGATTTATTTTTCATTCTGTAAAATATATGCACAAAAATAGAAAAGGCCGTGCAGAGCACGGCCTTTTGTTTGGAATAAGTGAATAGAGCGCAGATTATTTTGTATTCTTTGCCCTTTGTTCCTGACGTAAAGACTTCATTTTTTCGACTTGCTCTGGTGTTAACACGGACTTCATTTCTTCCTGCTGTTGTTTCATCAATTCACGCATCTTTTCTTTTTTCTGGTCCTGTGGAATAGAATTGTCATTGCGCAAAGCCTGCATTTTTGTTCTGTAGTCGTCGCGGATCTTTGAAACCTTTTGTTGCTGATCCGGTGTAAGGTTTAGTTCTTTTTGCAGACTGGCACCTCTGTGTCCAAAGTCCCTCCCACCTTTATCAGGCTTTCCTTTGCCTTCCATCTTCATTGATTTCCTGTCTGCCTTCATCTTAGCCAACTGGTCTTTTTGAGCTGGCGTCAGGATGGCTTCCATCTGCGATTTATGTTGATCATGGAGGGCTTGTCTGCGTTGTTTCATCTCAGCAACAGTGAGCTGGTCTTGTTTTCTCAATTCATCCATTTTCTTTTTGAAATCCTCCCTGATCTTTTGCATGCTGGCTTTCTGTTCTGCCGACAGGTTCAACTGATCGTAAGCCATTTTGTGCTCTTTATGGTGACCCTGTTTTTTCTCTGGAGTGGTTTGGGCCTGGGCCGCGCTTATTGTAAGTGCAAGAATGAGTGCACTGGTGAAATATTTCTTCATATCTGTTTTTTGTTTTTAAATGTGAACAAATAACAGACTGCGACCTGTACTTCAGGTTTAAGCTAAAAAATGTGATGGAGGGTTAAATAAGGTTAACTCCAGGTAGATGTGTTATCCCTTATTCGCCAGTTGTCCGCAGGCGGCGTCAATGTCTTTACCGCGGCTGCGGCGCAGGCGTGCATTGACTTTGTTCTTTTCCAGGTAATTCATGAACTCGGTCATGCGTTCTTCGGAAGGTTTTTCAAACTTTGCGAAGTCAATCGGGTTGTATTCAATGATGTTCACCAGGTCTGCAGGTACCTGGCGGTAAATTTTGATCAATTCGTCAGCATCTTTCTTGCTGTCGTTGAAATTGTTAAAAAGAATATACTCTAAAGTGATCTCGTTCTTTGTTTGTTTGTAAAAGTGGTTCAGTGCCTCCACCAGGGCTTTCAGGTTGTTGGTTTCGTTGATCGGCATGATCTCATTACGTTTTACATCGTTTGCCGCATGAAGTGAAAGCGCCAACTTAAAACGTACTTTATCATCACCCAACTGCTTTATCATTTTGGCTACGCCGGCTGTGGAAACTGTAATGCGGCGTGGGCTCATAGCCAGACCGTCTTCCGCAGTGATGCGGTCAATAGCCTTTAACACGTTCTTATAATTCAGCAGGGGCTCTCCCATACCCATGAACACGATATTAGAAAGCTTCTTCCCATATACCTTTTCACTTTCACTGTTCAGTAAAACTACTTCATCATAGATCTCGTCAAAATCGAGGTTTCGCTTTCTTTCAATATAACCGGTAGCACAAAAGCGACAGCTTAACGAACAGCCGATCTGAGAAGACACGCAGGCCGTGTTGCGGCTATCTGTTGGAATCAGAACACCTTCGCACAAATGGCCTTCGTGTGTTTTAAAGCGGGTTTTGATGGTGCCGTCCTCGCTATATTGGGTGGCATCCATGGTAATGGCAGGCAAATAAAAATGGTCACCCAGCTTTTGGCGCAGGTCTTTACTCAGATTGGTCATATCGGCAAAGCTTTGAGCACCCTTTTGCCATAGCCATTCCCAAACCTGTTTGGCCCGGAACTTCTTTTCACCCAAGGTTTCGAAGTATTGCTCCAGTTCGGTTAAGGATAAGTGCCTGATATTTTTATTTGCTGTTTTTACCATCGTGCAAAGATACCAAGAGGTAAGATAAGGGAACGGACCGTTAACAGTAACTTTGGGAAAACCTAAGTTATATTTAAGCTAATAAATAAACTTATTAGATACCCATCATGCGGAACGTATATGTAATTGATGCCATCAGAACACCGATCGGGAAATATGGTGGTCTATTGAGCTCCATAAGGCCAGATGACCTGTTGGCAACTGTTATCAAAGCCTTGCTAGACCGTAATAAAGCCATTGACCCGCGGGAAATTGAAGACGTAATAGCCGGAGATGCCAATCAGGCGGGTGAAGACAACCGAAATGTAGCGCGGATGGCGGCTCTACTAGCCGGGCTGCCGGTGACAGTTGCCGGCAATACCGTAAACCGCCTTTGTGCTTCAGGCCTGCAGGCTATAATGGACGCAGCGCGGCAGATCATGTGCGATGATGCAGAACTGATCATTGCCTGCGGTGTGGAAAGTATGAGCCGCGCACCTTTTGTAATGGCAAAGGCAACTTCAGCTTTTCAGCGGACAGTAGAGGTTATGGATACCACTTTAGGATGGCGTTTTCTAAATAATAAGCTGGCTGGTATGCATTACCCGTACAGTATGGGTGAAACGGCAGAGAATGTTGCCAAGCAATGGCGTATCTCCAGAAGAGCACAGGATGAGTTTGCCATGCAATCGCAGGAGAAGTATTTTGCCGCATTAGAGAAAGGAAAGTGGAAGGATGAGATTGTAGGAGTGGAAGTTGACGGGGCGGGTAAATTGGTGGATTCAGACGAACAACCCAGGAGAACCTCGATGGAAAAACTGACATCCCTGAAACCTGCTTTTGTAAAAGATGGAACAGTGACAGCAGGAAATTCTTCCAGCATCAATGACGGGGCTGCAGCCGTATTGCTGGCAAGCGAAGAGGCTGTACAAAAATATGGTTTACGACCGTTGGCAAAAGTGATCTCAATGGCTGTTGCCGGAGTGGATCCTGCAATTATGGGCATAGGCCCGGTTCCGGCTACGCAAAAGGCTTTGAAACGGGCAAGACTCTCCATGGAAAATCTAGATCTTATTGAGTTAAATGAGGCTTTTGCCTCTCAATCGATTGCCTGTATTCATGACTTGGGTATAGATCTGCAAAAGGTAAACGTGAATGGAGGTGCCATCGCTTTGGGGCATCCACTGGGTTGCAGTGGGGTGCGGTTGACTACTACCTTACTGCATGAAATGAAACGCAGGGGCAGCAAGTATGGACTGGCTACCATGTGTGTAGGTGTGGGGCAGGGGGCGAGTGTGATCTATGAGGGTTGCTGATAAGATGCAAAAGGACATCAAATCATTTGCTCAATATCTGATACCAATTTTTGAAAAGCCGGTTTGTGCTTAATTTCTGGTTGCCAGGCAAGACCCAGATTGATCAAATCTATATTGTGGGTTATTGTTGCCCCCTCTTTTCCTTGCTCTTTTGCTAATATCAGTGCTGAGTCGCTTATGGCAAGGCTATTGTCTAAATCGTGAGAAACAATAATAATCGTTTTCACTTCGTCGCTTAATGAAACCTTCAACAATACCTGAGTTACTTGTGCAATGGATACTGCATCCAATCCACTGAAAGGTTCATCCAACAATAAAAAATCGCTTCCGTTTACTAGTTGTTGCAGAATACTTACCCGCTGCCTTTGACCGCCACTCAACTGCATTGGATATTTATCTAATTGCTCCTCCAGTCCAAAGTCACGTGCATGTTTTTCTATAACGTCTTTATAATTTTCCTTTTTTATGGCTGGGTTCTTACTAACAGCCAGATCTAAAATCTTACGCACTTTTCGCCACTCAAACAGGTAATAATTTTGAGGAACAACACCCATATCACCTGCCTGAACTTGTCTTTGTTCTTTATGAACCAACACCTGTCCAGATGTTGGCGTTTTTAAGCCAGACAATATTTTAAACAACTGCGTTTTGCCAATACCACTTCGGCCAATAAGCGAAATGACTTGTCCTTGTGTTACATGAGGCCGGACAATATCATGTATCTCAAAGTTCACTTCACGTAGAATTCGCTTATTGTTGAATTCAAGGTTTATATTATTAGCTTTCAGCAGAATGCCGTTCTTTGAATGAGTCATATTAGCGTTTATGCTTTTGCTGTGAGTTTTGTGTAAGGAAACAGTTCTCTTCTCATTACGCGCAGCATCCAGTCAATGAAGATGCCAATAAGCAGGATAACTAGTTGCAGTGCAAGCACGTTTTTCAGGTCATTGTATTTGTTGTAGCGGTACATAAGCGCGCCAATACCTCCTCCGCTCAAAGCAGAACTCTCTACTGTCACGATCATTAGCCAAGCAATGGCAAAATTGGCACGTATGATCTCTATGGTCTGATCCATTCGTCCTACAATTAAAATTTCTTTCAATGATTCCCATTTGTTATAGCGCAAAGTGCGACATGAATCATATTCTTCCTGTTTGATGTTGCTGATGACCTCCAGCATGGAAGTGACGAAAAACGGCACGATACCAAACGTCAAAAGTGTCAGTTTCAGGCTATCTGCGTCTTTGGTCAATAAAATGAAAATGAAATAAAGGCCGGTCATAGTTAGATAGCGACATTTTACAATGAAGCGGGCCAATGGTGTAAATAATGGGATCACAGAAAGATAGCCAATGAGTAAAGCAATTACAATAGAAATCAGCATTGCCTGAAAAGTAAGACCAAGACTTTGAAAAAGGTTTTCAAGAAAGTCTTTAGAGGCTGTGATGGAAAAAAAGCTTTTCATCACTATATCAAATCCGGGAATCAGTCCTCCTGCCGTTGTTTGCCAAAACAGTATAAAAACGATTACGGTAGCAAAGATCAGGACGTAAAAAATCCACTTATTGGTTTTCCCGAACGGTTGTATTATCTGTACGGCATTCATTAGAATGGTTTTGAATTTCTGATTGTATATTCATAACCAGGCCTTGCTTTTTATTTAGAAAGCAAGGCCTGGTAGTTTATAAAAACATGTTATTATTTACCAAGTACTATTTCCACTCTTCTGTTTTTAGCCTTACCTGCAGCCGTGTTGTTATCAGCTATTGGTTTTGTAGCACCAAATCCTTTGGTTTCAATCTGTGCTTCGCTGATGCCTTTTTTCATCAGGTAATCTTTTACCGCATTGGCGCGACGCTCACTTAACGGGATATTCTTGCTGTCTGTTCCCACATTATCGGTATGGCCATACACGCCCAGTTTCAAGTTTTCTGCAATAACAGCACTATTGTAAATTTCATCCAGCATTTTGTAAGAAGCCGGTTTTATAACATCGCTGCCGGTCTCAAACTCAATACTGTACGATTTGTTAGATACCTCGGCTGTTATTTCTTTATTATAATCAACTTTTATGGCTTCTCCTTCCAAAAGTTCAGGGTGGTTGCTTATAACACTATTAAGGAAAGATTTGTCCATTATCTTATTGTAGGGCATGTATCCCATCATCTTGTTGGGATACAACTTGTAGAGCATGTTGCCAAAGGATTCATATGTCACTTTATACCTGTCTTTGCGGTCGGAGCCAAGACCCACAGTATTGGCAGCATCGGCCAGGTTAAAGCTCATTGAGCCACCTAACTGGACACGTACACCTTGTACATCTTTTTCTTCAGTGCCATTATAGTATTTAAGCCAGTATTCTGTAGTTTTATCTTTATCGCCATAAACTTCGGCCGATACTTTAGCTGCAAACTCTTTTGCTGCATTAAAAGAGCGCACCTGATCGCCAGCCTGGCCTAAGGCCATAATTATATTTTCCACATCAGTCCGGTGATCGTAAGCCCACTTTTTCAATACAACAGTAGCATTGGGCATTTGTGAAGAATACTCTTTTGTAGAAACAATGCGAACCAGTCCGCCTTTTTGCACGGCCACGTTTACGTCGCCAGGAGTCCATGTAGTTGTTGCATCTACCCCAATGGTGGTATCTCTACCAGAAGTTTTTCCATCAATCACAATAGGGCGGGTTTCCACATAACCTGAGATGTATTTATTAGCAGCATCCAGGAAGTCTGGTGCCGGAATGATGTTCAATGCTTTAGGGTCGTAGAACTTTGCATTTACGTTAACAGGAATATCGTTATTTGCTGCCCAGTTCAAAACAATGTTTGCATCGCCATCCAATTCAACGGCTGAAAAAGTCTTGCCTATGGCATTTTGAGGGTTTTGTTTCCACGATGAAGGTCCCATAAAGGCATCTTCGCCATTACTACGACCCATGTGGTAAATGATGATCGGTTGGTAGTCTGGACCTAAAGATTCCAATTCTTTCAGCATGATCGAAAAACCAGGCATACCATCGCCCATGAAAGACATAAATAATGGTGTAGTGCCTTGGGGATTGGTTTTATAATCCTGCGCGTTTTTGATAAAATCTGCAATTGTTTTAAAGCAATCATCCTGGCGGATAATCTCAATATCCACGTTGGCTTTATCCATTAGCGAACCTTGCGTGGTGCGCGGACCACCATTGGCATACATCAATGGAAACTGTGAGTTCCAGGCCATCACTTTCCATTGGATCTTTGTAACATCCCGTAAAGCTGGCTCACTTCCGGGCAAGGCAAGCATGGCAGCATTTCCCTTTAAAGATGCTTCAGGCGCGTCTGCCAAAGTGATTTTCTCCACTCTCTGGCTAGTATTATCTACTGACTTGGGTGCATCCAGATAAAATTTCTTGATTCCAAAGTAAGCTCCCACACCGAATAAACCCAGCAAAACCCATTTTGCTCCGGGCTTAATACCTGTAATTTTCATAAGCAGTTTAATTAAAAAATTGATTTAAGTTGTAGTGAAGTGGTTTATAAACCGTATTTGTTGGCGTTTTTTAAGTCTTTGAAATTTTGTTTATCGTAGGTTTCTATCACATTTTGTGAAGCCTGCTGATTCATTTGTTCCATGCGTTTTTTAGCAAGTGACAATTTTGCTGCGTTCTCCAAATTTTCTGCTTTGCTTACCTGTTTTATTACATCTATACTGCTCCGCATTTCGCCGATGCTTAAAGCAATCTTTTCTTTTATTTTGGCTTTGGCTACTTCAGCGTCGCTATTTAAATCTGCATCACCAACAAAAGCTTTACGTGCAGATGACAAAGCGCCTGCGCCTAAATGTGCGGAGTAGAAAAGGTCTTTGTTTGCTTCCAAATCCAGTTTGGCATTTTGAATCTTCCTGCCAGCTATTTTGTAGGCTTCATCTATAAAACTTGTGATGGCGTTCAAATCGTGTGTAATCGGCTCAATAGTTTCTATATAAGTGTTGGCACGACTCCATTCATTTTGTGCATCTTCGGCAGCTTCCCAATCATTGTGTTGTTTGGCTATATTAATCTTTTCATAAGCCAATTGCATGGTTTCTTTGTTTTTAATTACCTTACCGTGCAATTCAGCATATTTACCTTTTATCTTTTTATTTTCTTCAAACATGCTTTGGCGGTCTTTTTCCGCTTGTTCGATTTGCTTTTCCTGTAAAACAAACTCATCAAATTCAATAATCCAGCCTAACAAAATCTTGGCAATAGCATCGTTAAAATAACCCAGTCGCCGCCAGAACTTTTTATTGGTTAAAATCCCAACCAAAACAATTAATACGAAGAGGCCAATGGCTACACTTACTGCGTTCCAGATAACTGTTTTTAGCCAGGGTAAAACGTATGTAAGAAAAAAATAGCCGATGCCTCCGAGTACTAGTAAGGTGGTAATCGTGAAGCCGGCTTTGCGCAAATCGAAAGGGTTTTTGCTGCCTAATTCAATAAGGTCTTTTTTGGAAACAGGCAATTGGTCGGTTGACATGATGGATATGTGCTTTAGGTTACTTGATATACTGATTGATTTTATCTAAACCAGTTTTGATTTTTTGCTGCCATTCAGCTGATTGCTGATGATATGCAGCATTTTCTGCAGCCAAGCGGGCCTCGTCTTCTGCTGCTTGTTGGTTTAGTGCAATAATTTCATTGTTGAGGGCAGCGATCTTTTCCTGCAGCTTTTTAATTTCTTGTGCTTTATTCTCTATAGCGTTGCGGCGATCAGTGACCTTTATTTTGAAGGTACTTTGCAATGAATGTTCAAACTCCTTGATATCATTTTGCAATATGTTTAAATACTGATGGCCCGTGTCCACTAATTTTTCTTTATTCACTTGTCCCGCAAAGCCTGCATAAACAGATGTATATTTTAATTCGTCGGGGATAGCATTTCCCATTGCTTCTGTCATGGAGTGAAACTCAAAGAAATCAGGGCCGGGAATGTTGGCTGAGGTGTAGACATTTTTAAAATAGGAGCGGAACTTTTCTACTATTTTTTCATCAGCTGTCGAAGGGATTTGGGTATGACTAACTGGAGGAATGGAAGGAGGGACCTCTTGCTTCGATTCTGGTTTTTCAATTGTTTTTTCCGTTTCTTCGATCGTAAATAAAAGGCTTGCTGCCTTTTTGAGAAAATCTGCCATTGTTAGAATTGGTTTAAAAAGTGAAATTATTAAAATTTAACATAAGAGTACGAATTCTTAACATAAGAATATAAAAATATAACATTCAATTAAAGGATTTAATCTACGCCAGAATAATTTTTTATAAATAGAGAGGATAAGGATGCTATAATCCAAGAAAAAATTCTGAGTTAGCTAAGATGCGTTAGGTGGTGTAGAATCACACTAAGAAACGAGTACCACAGTCTAACTGAGGTACTCAGTTAAATTCCTAGATATTATCTTTCCAAATCAATAAGCCAGCTTACCGGTTGAAAAAATTAGCCAGTTCTTCAAAAGGAACTTGTTGCTGTTCGCCTTTTTGTAAATCCTTTACTGCACATTTTTTTTCTTCTATTTCTTTACTGCCAATGATCACAACGAATGGAATGTTTTTCTTTTCGGCATATTTGAACTGCTTATCCATTTTCGCTTGTTCGTGGTAGATCTCGGCTGCTGTACCTTTTTGTCTTACTTGCAGGAGCAACTGGTAAGCGGCATTGCTTTCCTCGGTTCCCAGGTTAAAGAACAAAACCTTTGTTCCCTGCGCGACTGTTTCGGGGAATAGTTTCAATTCTTCCAATACATCATAGATCCTGTCAACACCGAAAGAGATACCGGCACCAGGTATATTCGGAACGCCAAACAAGCCGGTAAGGTCGTCGTAACGGCCGCCGCCGCCAATTGAACCGATCTTTACTTCTGCGGGAGCTTTGGCTTCGAAGATGATACCTGTGTAGTAGTTGAGGCCGCGGGCGAGGGTGAAATCGACGGTTAATCGTGAATGGTGAATGGTGAATGGTGAATGAAGGGTTGATTGGTCATTTACCATTGACAACACGTATTCTATTTCTTCGATGCCTTTTTTGCCGGTTTCGGAATTGGCAAGGAGGGTTTTTATTTGCTGCAGTTTTTCTTCATTGCTGCCGGAGATGTTGAGATAGCTCTCAATGGTGCTTATTTGAGCTGCACTTAATCCCCTTTGGCTTAGTTCTTCTTTTACTTTATCCAGGCCGATTTTATCCAGCTTGTCGATAGCAATGGTAATGTCGGTCATTTTACCGGCACCACCACAGAGTTCTGCTAAGGCGCTTAATATTTTACGTGAATTGATGCGCAGGTCGTAATTAGTGAGTCCTAAGCGTGTAAAAGCCTGGTGGTAGATGTTGACAAACTCTACCTCGTTGATCAGGGAATTGCTGCCCACCACATCGGCATCACACTGGTAAAATTCTCGATAGCGGCCCTTTTGCGGCCGGTCGGCCCGCCATACTGGTTGTATTTGATAACGTTTAAACGGAAATGTTAGCTGACCGTGGTTCATAGCTACGAACCTGGCGAATGGAATCGTGAGGTCGTACTTTAAAGCTCTTTCCGTAATGCCTTTGGTGTTTTTCCCCTGGAGCACTTTTTCAAATTCTTCTCTTGCCTGCTGGTGCTTGGCGGGGTTGTCCAGACCATTATTCAATATTTTAAATATCAGTTTATCGCCTTCTTCGCCGTATTTGCCCATTAGTGTATCAAGGTTTTCCATTGCCGGTGTTTCCAGCGGCTGAAAACCATAGAGTTCAAAAACGCTCTTAATTGTATTTAATATATATTGTCTTTTGCGAACAACATCGGGCCCAAAGTCTCTTGTTCCCTGCGGTATACTCGGTTTAGCCATTATTTAAAATTCGTTATTCAATAGAAGTAGAGTAAAAAGCATATTTATTAATTATCATTTCGCACGCCTGGTCAATAATTTGAAACACCTCGTGGTAACCAGGTTCTGTGCCATACCATGGGTCAGGAACAGAGCGGTTTTCGCCAGGATAGAGTTCATTCAGCAACAAATCCGCCTTTTGATCATCGTATTTTTTACCAGCAATCCAACGGATCTCATCCAACACGTCATCTGCTAATGCATAAATTTTGTCGTAGCGATCAAAATCTTCGGGCACGAACTGCCTTGCCCGCTGGTGGCAGATATCAATGCCATTTAGCCTGGCCACTTTTTGTGAAAGGCGGTGTGGCGGTTCACCTATATGGTAGCCATTGGTACCTGCGCTTTCTACCACCCAATCTAACCCGGCTTTTTTGGCTTTTTGTTCTAAAATGCCTTCCGCCATTGGGCTTCGGCAAATATTTCCCAAACAAACCATCAGAAATTTCATGCTGCAAACTTAGGGATGGAAAGTTTACGAGTTTATAAGTTTACAACTTACGAGTTGTGGGTAAGGATGGGATTTTACTTTATGGAAACATGATTTTTGTGCATCTCAACCGTAATGAAGGGCAGATTGGACAGACTTTAGGTGAAAAATCGTTATTTTGCCCCTTCAGGAAGAACGTTTATTAATTTGGACCAATTGTGTATCATATGATGGAAGAATATGAAAATGAAAAAAGAAAACAGGTTTCCCTGATGCGCTCGATTTTAGATTACGGAATGGGTGCTCTTTTCTTTTTAATAGGTTTGTACTTCCTTTTGTATGAGGTTCTAGATATAAATATTTTTCCCAGAAAGCCTTCAGCAATGGACAAGCTGATTGGTATCCTATTTATTGCCTATGGAAGTTGGAGGATTTACAGGGGGTATAAAAAAAAATATTTTAGATAGTACAGGATGAAACTTTTACAAAGGATAAAGCTGGTAAACCTGCTGGCGATTATTGTTTTTCTCAATATAAGTTGTGGTGGTTCCGATACCTCAATTGAACCACCTGATACCAGGGAAGAAGGTACCATTCATATCAGTGCTGATGAGTCTTTTCAGCCGGTTATTGATTCGCAAATAGGGGTTTTTGAATCTTCCTATCCCAAAGCAAAAATCATTGTTCATTATAAGCCGGAAGCAGAATGCCTGAAGGATTTTGCTGTGGATAGTATTCGAATGATCATTGCTACCCGTGGATTCACTGAGGCTGAAGAAAACTTTATTTCAGACTCCCTTAAAGTATATCCAAGAAAGATGACCGTTGCTTATGATGCCATCGCTGTTATTGTGAACCCTGCTTCTCCGGATTCGATGTTTACCATGACAGAAATTAAAGAATTGCTAAAAGGTAGTTTAAACAAGAGTTTGGTACCAGTTTTTGATGGAGTGAAGGCTACCAGCACAGTCAGGTTTATGATCGATTCTGTTTTGCGTGGTGGCCAGTTGGGCCGAAATGTAATAGCAGCCCAAAGCAGTGAAGGTGTAATTGATTATGTATCTAAAAACCAGGATGCCGTAGGATTTATCGGTGTTAGCTGGATTGGTAATTCACAAGATTCTTTACAAAGATCCTTTTTAGAAAAAGTAAAAGTGGCTCATATAGAAAGCACAGACAATCCTGGCGGATATGTTCAGCCTTTTCAAGCTAATATTTATGCGCGCCGTTATCCAATGGTACGGGATTTGGTCTATACTTTAAAAGAGAAACATGTGGGCTTAGGTAGAGGGTTCGCTAACTTTTTAAGCGGACAACGTGGACAATTGGTTTTTAGAAGAGCTTTCCTGGTGCCAGCCAAACTTTCTTTTAATATAAGGCCTGCTACTCTAAGAGAATAATCTTAACAATTAGTAATTCAACCTGATCAATTTTTTTATCATCTAAAAGAAAAAACAAAATGAAGAAATCAGCAATTGTTTTATTTTTTGCTGCCCTTTTATCCATTCAGGCTTTTGCTCAAAGTATACAGGATGGTATTGGTCACATTTATGCTGAGCGATACCAAAGCGCTAAATCTGTATTTGAAAAATTAGTTTCTTCCAATCCAAACAACCTGGAAGCGGTTTACTGGCTAGGACAAGTTTATCTTGAGCAAGACGATGTTGCAGGAGCGCGTGCTGTTTATGAAAAGACATTAGCAGCAAATGGCAATGCACCACTTGTATTAGTGGGCATGGGAGAAGTTGAATTGATGGAAGGCAAAGCTGCTGAAGCAAGACAACGTTTTGAAACTGCCATCAGTCTGAGTAAAGGCAGGAAAGGTCAGGATCCAAATGTTTTGAATGCAATAGGCCGTGCCAACATTGATGCATATACTGAAAAAGATAAACGCGGTGACCTTGATTATGCCATTGCAAAATTGGAAGAGGCCGCAAAGCTGGCAGCTAATAATGCCACTATCTTTTTGAACCTTGGTGATGCTTACCGCAAAAAGCACAATGGCGGACAAGCGATTACCAATTATATGAAGGCTACGCAGCTAGACCCGAAATTTGCAGAGCCCTATTACCGGATGGCTACATTGTACATGACGCAGCAAAACTGGGATATTGTATTAGAGAATCTGAACAAAGCAGTAGCTGCTGATCCCAAATATGCACCAGCATATTTGCAGCTATATGACTATTATTTGCGGTATGCAAAAGATTTTGCCAAAGCTGAAGAACTTGCTAATCAATACGTTTCTAACTCTGATCCGAGTGTTGAAAACGATTATTTAAAAGCACAAACAGCCTTTGTTCAAAAGAAATATGATGAAGCTATCAGTTTAGGAAAGAATATTGTGACCACAGCGGGTGATAAGGCTAAGCCACGCGTTTATCGCTTATTAGGTTATAGCTATGTTGAGAAAGGCGATTCAACAACAGCCTGCCAGTATGTAGGCCAGTTCTTTGCTAAGGCAAAAGAAGAAGATATTGTTGGTAATGACTATATTTTACAAGCTGATGCCTGTGGAAAAGACAATCCTGCTATTGTAAAAGAAAGCTACTTCAAAGCCGCTACCATGGATAGTGTACTGTCTAACCAGCTCAAAATTTTAAATGAAGGTATTGAGCGTTTCAAAAATGCCGGCAAGAAAAGCTACGAAGCTGACCTTAGATTATTGTCTTACCAATTAAGAGATTCTGCTAAAGCCCAACCGAATCCAACAGAATTGATCTCCTACATTGCAGTACCCTATTATCAAGGAGGTGAATACAGCAAGGCTGACAGTATATCTAAAATGTATAGTGCCATAGTTCCGGATAGCATTTATGGTTACCTGTGGAGTGCCCGTTCTTTAGCGCAGATGGATACTACAATGGAGCAGGGGTTGGCAATACCAGCTTACGAAAAATTATTAGAAGTAGCATCCACTGATAAAGTACGCTTCAAAGCATATGGTGTAGAAGCAGCAGGTTATCTTGGCGGTTATCAAAATAATATTAAGAAAGATAAAGATTCTGCCATAGCTTACTTTAAAAGAGGATTGGAGTTTGATCCAGAAAATGTAAATCTTCAGAGATACATTAGTATTTTAAGTAAACCCTCTGCACCTCCTGCTAAGAAACCTGAGACAAAGATCAAATCAGAGAAAGGGCAAGTAAAGGTGAAGACAGGGAAGTGAGTTCAAAGTTCTGAGTTCAAGGTTCTGAGTTGGTAGCTAGCCAGTTCATGAAAATGATAAATTAAGAAAAAACCCTCCGTTTTGCGGAGGGTTTTTTCTTGTCATAGAATCGTCAAAATATTAACGGAAAGATTCCGAATACTCACTTATTTTTGCATGCGATTTTAACAATATGCTCCATTTTTTACAAGCAAATCTTACGAAAGCCGTTACCGATGTGAATAGTGCCGAAAGTTACCTTCCGGTTGGTTTACAACTTCTTTTTGCTGTTGGACTCATTGGCTTACTGATGGCTGTTACCCATTTGCTCGGTCCGAAACGACATACTTCAGATAAGCTGCAAACCTTTACCAGTGGTATTGAAACCCACGGGGAAGCCCGTCAGCCAATGGCGATCAAATATTTTTTAGTAGCTATTCTTTTTGTGTTGTTCGATGTGGAGGTGATCTTTTTCTATCCTTATGCTGTTAATTTCAAGGGGTTGGGTTGGAGCGGTTTTTGGGCAGTACTGATGTTTGTGGGCTTTTTTCTTTGTGGTTTTATTTACATCATTAAGAAAGGCGCCCTCACGTGGGAAGACTAGAATTTAAGTGTAAATGTGCAAATTTGAAAATGTGCAAATGAATAAGATCCATTTTTGAAATTGCAAATTTTAAAATTTTCAAATTTATGTTATGGCGCGTCCTGTATCGTTCAATATAAATCAAAAGCCACTGGTAAAAGACATTAGTGTCGCCAATATGCCGGAAGGCTACCAGGGAGAAGGTTTTTTTGCAGCTAAACTGAGCGATGTGGTTGGGTTGGCAAGGAAAAATTCCATTTGGCCTTTGCCATTTGCCACCTCCTGTTGCGGCATAGAATTTATGGCTACCATGGCTTCGCACTATGATCTTGCCCGTTTTGGTTCGGAGCGGGTAGGTTTTTCGCCCCGCCAGTGCGACCTATTGATGGTTATGGGGACCATTGCAAAGAAAATGGCTCCTGTTGTACGCCAGGTATATCTTCAAATGGCTGAGCCCCGTTGGGTAATGGCAGTAGGTGCCTGTGCCTGTAGTGGTGGCATTTTTGATAGCTATAGTGTGTTGCAGGGTATTGACCAGGTAGTTCCTGTGGATGTTTATGTTCCAGGTTGTCCTCCGAGGCCCGAAGCTATAATAGATGGCGTGATGCGCATCCAGGACCTGATTGGCAAGGAAAGCATCCGGCGGAGAAATGGAGAGCAGTACAAGCATTTATTAGAAAGTTACGGTATACAATAAGTAATTTGAAAATTAGCAGATTTGAAAATGTGGGCGGAGGCTTTTATAAAATGCCCATTTCAGTTTTGCTAGTTTTACATTTATTATAATCAATGTCATTGACGAACGAAATAGTAAAACAAAAGCTGGTAGAAAAGTTTGGAGACCAGATTACAGGCTTTGAAGAGCCTTATGGAATGCTGACCTTTGAAGCCCCTAAGGAGCTGAATCTGAAAGTCCTGACTTTCTTATATGATGATGAAATATTGAAATTCAGGTTTTTAACTGATCTTACTGCCGTTCATTATCCTGCTTATAAAGGCAGGGAGTTGGCTGTAGTTTATCACTTGCACAATCTTGTTGACAATCTCCGCATACGATTTAAGGTTTTTTCAGATATTAATCAGCCAGATGTTTATACCGCTACCGGGTTATTTGCTACCGCTAACTGGCAGGAGCGCGAGGCTTATGACTTTTACGGAGTAAATTTTGTGGGACATCCCAACCTGAAGCGCATTCAGAACGTTGATGAAATGGATTATTTCCCCCAACGTAAAGAATACCCAGTGGAAGATCAGACCCGGATTGATAAAGATGATGAAATGTTTGGCAGGGGTGGAAGTTTTGGAGGACAGATCGTATAAAAAAATCTCTTTGGAGCAATAAGTTCATGACAACAGAAAAGCATATAACCCTTCCGGAAGGAAGTATAGAAACCACCACTACGAAGCTAAACCTGGGACCTACCCACCCGGCTACACATGGTGTGTTTCAAAATATATTGGAACTTGACGGTGAGCGGATCGTAAGCGCTGAGCAAACGATCGGTTATATTCACCGCGCTTTCGAAAAAATTGCGGAACGAAAAACACTATACCAAATTACTCCACTTACAGACCGTTTGAATTATTGCTCTGCTCCGATCAACAATATGGGGTGGCATATGACCTGTGAAAAGCTGCTGGGCATTCAAACGCCTAAAAGGGTGGATTATTTGCGGGTTATCATTATGGAACTGGCCCGTATAGCCGATCACCTTATTTGTAACTCAATTGTGGGGGTAGATACCGGAGCTTATACCGGGTTCTTGTATGTAATGCAATACCGGGAGTTGATCTATGAAATCTGGGAAGAGGTGTGTGGCTCGCGTCTTACTACCAATATCGGGCGCATCGGTGGCTTTGAAAGGGATTTCAATGATATTGCCTTTACAAAGCTTGAGCAATTTCTAAAAGAGTATCCTGAAGTTTTAAGAGAGTTTGAAAACCTATTTAACCGCAACCGCATATTCATGGAGCGTACCATTGGTGCGGGTCCTATCAGTGCTGAGCGGGCCTTGAATTATGGCTTTACCGGCCCTAATCTCCGTGCTGCGGGTGTAGATTATGATGTCAGGATCCATACGCCTTACAGTAGCTACCAGGACTTTGATTTCGAGATACCCGTTGGTACGACCGGAGACTGTTATGACCGTTTCCTTGTACGTAACCAGGAGATGTGGCAGTCACTGAGCATTATTGAGCAGGCTTACAAAAAGATACAGGACTTCAAAGGTGAAGAAGCCACTATATTTCATGCTGATGCTCCAGAATATTATTTACCGGAGAAGAAAGATGTGTATACCAAGATGGAAGCGTTAATCTATCACTTTAAAATTGTGATGGGTGAAACTGATATTCCACCAGGTGAGGTATATCATAGTGTAGAAGGTGGCAATGGAGAATTAGGTTTTTACCTGATCAGTGATGGAGGCAGAAGCCCGTACCGCCTGCATTTCCGCCGTCCCTGCTTTATATATTACCAGGCTTATGAGGAATTGGTAAAAGGCAGCATGCTGAGCGATGCCATTATTGTGATGAGTAGCCTGAACCTGATTGCAGGTGAGATGGATGGATAAATTATGTTTTCAAATTTCAAATTGAAAAAGTGAAATTTTCAGAAGAAAAACTAAACAAGGTAAAAGAAATCGTAGCCCGTTACCCGGAAGGAAAGCAAAAGAGTGCTTTGATCCCTGTTTTGCACCTGGCGCAGGAAGAATGGGGGTGGCTTAGTCCTGAAACAATGGATTATGTAGCAGAATTGCTTCAGATAAAGCCGGTTGAAGTATACGAAGTCGCTACCTTTTACAGCATGTATCATTTAAAGCCTGTTGGGAAATACGTATTTGAAGTTTGCCAAACGGGTCCCTGCATGCTCCGCGGCAGCGATGAAATCATTGATTACATCAAAGAAAAGCTGGATATAGGAATAGGAGAAACTACCGCAGACGGGTTGTTTACATTAAAAACTGTTGAATGCCTGGGTGCCTGCGGTT
>CBKWHA010000018.1:0-37496 GCA_966674115.1 uncultured Chitinophagaceae bacterium | reverse complement strand
AATGTTTTTTAATAAGGTTACTTCTGTATAACCTACATCAGATGCGCCTTTAACAACAGGAATACGCTCAAAAGAGACCCCATGCTCGCTTTCATGATGCTCTTCAGGTTTGGTATTGGTTTGCACAAATATGAAATCCTGGTTTTGCTGGCTTACAATGGCATCTGATGGTACTGCGGGTACTACACTGGTTCCAATACTGATCAGGGCAGTGATGCTCATACCTTCTATCAAACCTGCTTTATCCCCCATAACAACAGCATGGACAGGAATGGTCTTTGTTTCCGGAGCAAAGGCGGTACCGATAGAATAGATTTTTGCATCGTATTCTTTGCCTGGATTGTTGGTTAGGGTAAAATGAATGATCTGGTTTTCTTTCAGCCTGGGCAGGTCTTTTTCATAAATAAAGAGATCCAGGTGTAACAGAGAATTATTGACAATTTCAGCTATGGGTGTAGATGGATCTACATTAGATCCAATTTGCGCCTGAACTGTACTCACTGAGCCACTAATGGGGGCCGTTATTGGTAAAGACGAAGTGATATTGCTACTGCTGACAGCAGCAGGCGAAATGCCTAAAGTACTTAATTGCTTTTGCACTGCGGTTCTTTGTGCACGAAGGGTACGCAACTGGGTTTGTACCCGCTGCAGGTTTTTCAATGGGGCCGCATTGCCTTCGATCAATTCCTTTTGCCTGCGTTCTTCTGTTTCGGCCATAGTGATTTCAGCATTTACAGATAGTAATTCCTGCTGGAACCGGATAATATCAGGATTGATAATGGTGGCAATGATCTGTCCTTTACGAACATAGCTGCCAGGCTGGATACGAAGTGTTCTTACTACGCCACTGTATAAGGTGGTCACCAGTGCTTTGTTTTGGTTAGGAACGGTAAGCATACCATTGGCGCGGATAGAGGTCTTAAGGTTTTTGAGCTCAATCTTTCCCAACTCAATACCTGCAGTCTTCATTTGTTCTTCGGTTAGGGAAACAAAATTGGTCTGCTCTTCGTGGTGGCTTTCTTCTTCCTGTGCAGGTTCTGCTTTATTGCTATTACAAGATGTAAGTAAGCTGAAGATGATCAATATGATTACGAATCTGTTCATTTTATTTTACCTGTTTAAATAGTAGTTGATTTGAATGGCTGATTGATTGTATTGGTGCAGTACATCCAGGTAATTCTTCTGGATGTCAATTGCCTGGGTTAAGAATTGGGAGAGTTCCGCGAAGCTGATTTCGCCGGCTCTATAAGATATGTTGGCTGCTTTGATGATTGCTTCGGCTTGTGACAGGCCTGTAGTTTCATAGAAGCTTAATAGCTCCTGGTCTTTCTGCAATTGCTGATAAGCCTGATTAAAAGCGCTGCTTAACGAAAGCCGCTGGTAATCTAAAAGTGTTTGCTGATAGTTACGCTCAATTTGTGCAGCCCGGATATTGTTTTTATATGCTGATCTGCCAAATAGCGGGATACCCACTGTTACAGAAAAGCCTGAAAAGGGAGGTGAAATGCCATAGAGCCGTTGCGAAAAGAACCGGCCTTCGAAACCAGGTTTACCTCTTTGCCTCTGCACTCTTAATTCGGCTTCTGCAATGGTTACGTCTTGCTGTTGCAATTGCAACAGAGGATGCATACCTAGAGAATCATAAGTGAATCCGGTTTGCACTTTTTGGAGCGGCTTATTTTCAGGCAGGAAATAATCAGAAGTGTTTACATATCTTTTCAGCAATTCCTGCTGTGTCTTTATATCGCGGAGTAATAAGTGCACCTGTACAGCGGTTTCCCTGGCTCTTGCTTTTGCTGCGATGCTGTCCAGGCCTGCGTTTTCTCCTGTTTGTACTCTAAGAACTGCTGCCTCTGCCAGGGAATTGTAAATGCTATCCAGGCGCTGCCACAATTGCCTTTTTTTTTGCAAATACCAAAGCGAATAGTAGGCAGTTAGAACATCTCTTTTGATCTCCAAAGCGCGGAGTGTTTGGTTTACCTCTACTGATTTTACCTGCTGCCGCAGGAGGTTTCTCTGCGCTTTATACAGGCCGGGCCACTCAATGGACTGGGACAAGCCAATTTTCAAAATACCCTTCCGGTCTTCAGGACTGAGATCTTCATTTTCTACAAAGACGCCTGTTTTGGGTATATCTAACCAAGTGTTGGTAAGCGCTCTTGAACGTTGGACCTGGAAACTACCAGCTTTTAATTGCAGGTTGTTTTTTAAGGCTGTATCGTAAAGCAGGGAGGCGGGTATCCTGGTTTCAACTGCCGGCTGCTGGGCCAATAACGGCTTGGCAAGCAAGCAACAGATGATGATGGATGCTACTTTGGGAAGACCGGGACCTGGCGGTTTACTTTTTTTAGAGAACATGATGTAAAGCAAAGGCAGCACAATAAGGGTGAGCAATGTGGCTGTGATCAGGCCACCAATCACCACTGTTGCCAAAGGTCGTTGCACTTCGGCACCTGCACCCTTAGAAAGGGCCATGGGTAAGAAACCCAATGAGGCTACCAACGCTGTCATCAGCACAGGGCGAAGACGGATGCGAGTGCCTTGCAATACTCTTTCCTTGACACCGGGAACACCTTCCCTGGCCAACTGGTTAAAAGTGCCGATCAATACAATACCATTTAAAACTGCTACTCCAAAAAGAGCAATAAAACCTACGCCTGCAGATATGCTAAAGGGCATACCCCGAAGCAGAAGGGCAAAAACACCACCAATTGCAGCCATGGGTATGGCTGTAAAAATGAGTGCAGCCTGTTTAACTGAACGAAAGGTGAAGTAAAGCAAGGTGAAAATAAGTAGCAGGGCAAGAGGCACAGCTATGCGTAACCGCGCTGAAGCTTTTTCCAGATTTTCATATGTGCCACCATAAGTGAAATAATATCCGGCCGGAAGGATCTTTTGTTTGCCCAGCTTTTCCTTGATTTCTTCTACTACGGATTGCACGTCACGGTCTTGCACATTAAAGCCAATCACCACTCTACGCTTTGCATCATCGCGACTGATCTGTGCAGGGCCTTCTTTAAATGCTACCGTGGCCACCTGGTTGAGCGGAATCTGGTTCCCATCTCCAACAGGTATATACAGATTGGCAACATCTTCTATTGAACTTCTATAAGCACTGTCCAGGCGCACTACCAGATCGAACTTGCGTTCATTTTCGAAAACTACGCCGGCAGACTGCCCGGCAAAAGCTGTGCTTACCACTTTATTGATGTCTTCTACATTCAAGCCATAGTTGGCAATGCGGCCCCTGTCGTAAGTGATTGTAATTTGTGGCAGACCGGTTGTTCGCTCTATTTGCGGCTCGGTTGTGCCCTTGACTGACTGGATGATGCTGGCTACTTTAGTCGCCAGTGCAGCCAGCGTATCAATGTTTTCGCCAAAGATCTTGACTGCAACATCCTGTCGTATGCCGGTCATGAGCTCATTAAAGCGCATTTGGATAGGCTGGTTAATTTCAAAGAAGACGCCCGGAATAACTTGAAGTTTTTCTTCTATCATTTCTGCCAGTTCATTGTAATCGTCTGTTGTGGTCCATTCATCTTTATCTTTTAACACAATGATTAAATCTGATGCTTCGGGAGGCATAGGATCTGTTGGCAATTCGGGGCTGCCTGTTTTTCCAACTACTTCTTTTACTTCGGGAAACTGCCGGATAATACGGGAGGCCTGCATGGAGGTTTCGATGCTTTGGGAAAGGGATGAACCCTGTGGAAGAATACAGTGGAAAGCATAATCACCTTCCTGCAATTGGGGTATAAACTCACCGCCCATCCTGGAAAAAATGATCAGGGTAATTACCATGAGGGCTACTGAAATACCCACAATCACATATCTCACTTTGATAGCCCAACGGATCACCGGCGCATAGATGCGTTGAAAGAACTCCATCAGCCTATCGGAAATATTACGTTTATGGTTGTATTGTTTTGGTAGTAAAAGGGCGCTCATCATAGGAATGTAGGTAATGGAAAGGATCAGTGCGCCTAAAATGGCAAAGCCTACAGTTTGCGCCATAGGGCGGAACATTTTGCCCTCGATGCCAACCAAAGTAAGAATGGGTATGTAAACGATCAGAATGATGATCTCACCAAAGGCTGCGCTATTGCGGATCATTGAAGCGGACTTGTACACTTCTTCATCCATTTCGTTTTGGGTAAGCCGCCTGTCCTTGGTACGCAGACCCAGGTGGTGCATAGTGGCTTCTACAATGATCACAGCTCCATCCACGATCAAGCCGAAGTCAATAGCTCCTAAGCTCATCAGGTTGGCTGAGACGTTGAAAATATTCATCATACCCAGAGCAAAAAGCATGGAAAGCGGGATGGCGGAAGCGACAATCAAACCAGCACGCATGTTGCCGAGGAAGATGACCAAAACAAAGATGACGATCAATGCCCCTTCGATGAGGTTTCTTTCTACGGTGGCAATAGCCCTGTTGACAAGGTGCGTTCTGTCGAGAAAAGCTTCAATGACTACGTCAGCAGGCAGGGATTGCTGAATTGTTTTGATCCTTTCCTTTACCCTGGCTACAACCTGTGCACTATTGCTGCCTTTGAGCATCATGACAATGCCGCCTACCACTTCATGCTCGCCATTGTAGCTCATGGCACCATAGCGGATGGCATTGCCAAACTGTACGGTTGCTACATTGTTGATGAATATGGGTATGCCATTCGTGTTTTTCACTACAATCTTACCTACATCATCCAGGGAAGAAACCAGGCCAATCCCACGGATGAAAAAGGCATTGGGCTTTTTATCTATATAGGCACCGCCGGTGTTCTGGTTGTTTTTTTCCAGGGCTGTAAATATTTCGGGGATGCTGACATTTAATGCTTTTAACCGGTTAGGATCAACAGCTACTTCGTACTGCTTGAGCAAGCCGCCAAAGCTGTTGACCTCGGCCACACCCGGCGTACCATACAACTGCCGTGCAACGATCCAGTCTTGCATGGTGCGGAGATCCATAGCACTATACTTACGTTCACTGCCTTTTTGGGGATGAAGTATGTATTGGTATACCTCGCCAAGACCAGTACTTATTGGTGCCAGTTCAGGTTTCCCCATTCCTTCCGGTATTTGTTCTTCTGCTTCTTTGAGGCGCTCATTAATGAGCTGGCGGGCAAAATAGATGTCCACGTTATCTTCAAAGACTACGGTAACAACGGACAAACCAAAACGGGAGATGGAACGGATCTCAACGAGGTCCGGCAGGTTGGCCAGGCTTTGCTCAACGGGATAGGTGACAAATTGTTCTACTTCCTGGCTGGCCAGTGTAGGCGCAGTGGTAATGATCTGCACCTGGTTGTTGGTGATATCGGGAACGGCATCAACAGCCAGCCGGGTAACACTCCAAACACCCCAGAGGATCAATGCCAGGGTGAAGATGCCAATAATGATTTTGTTTTTAATGCTAAAATGAATGATTCTGTCTAACATGATTTAACCTTTCTGAATGGAGATGAGATAGTATCATCTGTCATGAAATGTGGATACAATTTGTTGTATTAGCCATTGAATGGCCGTGTTTTGCTCAGGGCTGAAATCAGGATAAAGAATAGGTTATGCTAACTGAGGTGGTTGCCAAATAGGAAGTGACACTTCAAAGACTTGGGCAGCTAAAAAGGAGGTATATGCAGGTTTGTGGGCTAAAGCTGCAATCTCAATCTTTGCAAAGGGATAGAAAATAGAAAAGCCGGCACAACAAGAACAAATGCAAAATGGAGAGCAAGCATCTTCGTGAGGTTCGTCTTGCTGGTGCGTTGAATTTGTTAATTCAGTTTTTGCCTTATCTGCTTTCATGGCAAAAGTGTTATCAACACACGGCAATAAGCTAAGCACCAATACGAGCAGAGCCATTATGAAAGCGATCAGTTTCATTGGAGGCAAAGATAAACTGATAATGTAGTTAGAGGCAAAACGAAAATTGTAGCGTTGTTGCAGAGAAGACCCAACCACCAATTTCACATAAACCTGCAATGCTGCTAGCTATATAGTTTATTGAGTGCACCTTTTCAGACAATAACGCTTACTGACGGTTAGCAGCAATAATTTTTAACTATTGCTTAGAACTCTGTTCACCCTTTTTCTTAGCTGTTCATAAATGAACATTGTTGATCTTTTGATTACTTTCAATTTTAGATGTTTCACTTCAAAACTATTTGAATTCCCCAGCACTATCTTCATAGTTTTATTCAGTAAAGCGTTATCCTTTGCTACCATGTTCAGCAGAATTCCGGAGAAAGGAGAGGAGAGTAAATTCTTTAATTTTTGATTGAGCTGGTAATGGTTATGAAACTGTTTTTTGAATCCTGTAGCAAAGTTGGATAAGGCTTCCTGAAGCATCCGGTCAGAAGAAAAACTGTGGGCAATATGACCCGCCAGCGATTTCCCTGCATACATGGCATAATAGATGCCTTCTCCTGTTAATGGGTTGATCATAGAGGCTGCATCGCCTATTAATACCTTATTGTCATGAACCAGTTCGGGTAATTGACTGCCATAGGGTAGTGGGTATCCAGCCCTTGTTCCTGGTATCAGTTCTACATGCATCGTCTTTTTTAGGAGGACCAGGTAATTATCCAGTTCTTTATTCAGGTTGATTTGAGCTCTTTTATAGACGTGCTTATCTACGCCAATGCCAACATTTGCCATATTTTTTGAAACAGGGAAAAGCCATCCGTAGGAGTTCCCAAGATTTTTGAGTATATCTATTCTCAGTGATAGCTCATCCAGGTCATCAATCTTACAGTAGTATCTAAGCGTAACGCCTATATGTTGATCATCATTCGGCGGAACTTTTAAATAGCTCCGCATCTTGGAATAAGCACCATCGGCACATACCAGAATTTTACCTGTAAATAAGGATGAGTGATCATCATGTTGACAAATGATCCGAGTGCACCACGGACCAATTTCCTGGATATCGTTGATCTCATACTTTGGAAACAGATCAACGCCTGTTGCTACAGCATGCCTCATTAATTGATCATCAAAAGGTTCTCTTGGAAACACATAACCATAAGAGTTAGTTTCAGAAAGGTTTTGCAGGTCGTATTTTATAACGACGCCATCTCCACAGGAAAACTCAAAAGTTTGTATAGGATGTTTTTCCCAGAAGAAATCATGAAGCCCTGCCTCTTTAATGATGTCCACAACACCCGGACTCAAGCCATCACCGCAGGGCTTTTTCCTGGGAAAACTTTGTTTGTCTATAATGCAAACACGCAGGGAGGGGTTTAGCTTTTTTAGAAAGATACCACAGGTACTGCCTGCGGGACCGCCTCCAATAATGATGATATCATAATGAAGTTCCGTCATAAATCATATGGCTTGTAGTGTTGTCTTAAAGATAATAGCATCTTGGATTATTTATGCTACCCATGGAAAATTAAATTATCTTCATAAGGCAAAACCTTTGACCATAAGATCGATACTATGAAAAAGATTGTTCTTCCCAACGAACCAGTATCTATGTCCTTATCTCGCAGAGATGTTGTCAAAACACTAGCCTTAGGTACTGCCGGTTTGTTCTTCTCACCCCATACATTGCTAGCTGCCACTCGCCGGCAAAAAGGCCGCCTGGGTGTAGCACTGGTAGGTCTTGGTTATTACAGCACTGATCTGCTGGCTCCAGCTCTGCAACAGACAAAGCACTGCTACCTGGCAGGTATTGTAACAGGTACCCCTTCCAAGGCAGAGGCCTGGAAGGCGAAGTATAATATCCCCGACAAAAACATTTACAACTATCAGAACTTCGATCAGATAGCCAACAATCCGGATATTGATGTAGTGTACGTTGTGTTGCCGCCATCTATGCACCATGAGTACACTATAAGAGCTGCCAAGGCTGGTAAGCATGTTTGGTGTGAAAAGCCAATGGCGATGACGGCTAAGGAGTGCCAGGAGATGATCGATGCTTGTAACAAGAACAAAAAAACGCTGGCCATTGGCTACCGTCTGCAACATGAGCCCAATACACAGGAGTGGCGCAAGATCGTTAACAATAAATTGTTAGGTAAGGTACAAAGCGTCAATTGTGCTGCTGGTTATCGCGATAACCGCACCAACCACTGGAAGCAAAAGAAAGAAATGGGAGGTGGTGCATTGTATGATATGGGTGTGTATTCTATTCAGGGCGCAAGACTCGGTACAGGCATGGAGCCAGTTGCCGTTGTGTCGGCCAAAACCTCTACTACCCGCCCGGAGATTTACAAGAACGGTCTCGATGAAACCACGGTAGCAAAGCTTGAATTTCCCGGTGGAGTTATTGCCGATATCAAAACCAGTTTTGGTGAGAATATTAATTACCTGCATATCAATTGCGAGAAGGGGCAGATCAAAATGTCGCCCTATTCTGCCTATTCTGGTCTGAAAGGCAACAGCCCTCTGGGAGAGATTCACTTTCCTTATTCTGTTCCCTGGCAGCAGGCCAAACAAATGGACGACGATGCCTTAGCTATCATGCAAAAGAAACCCATGATGGTTCCCGGCGAAGAAGGCTTGCGTGATATACGCGTTGTTGAAGCGATTTATAAATCTGCAGCTATGGGGAAGAGGGTTGCGTTTCAACCCTTTCGATATTAAGTTTGCTCTAATTGCTGTTGGGTTTTGTCTTTTTTACTTCTTAATGGCTTTAAACTCTTTCAGCTTTTCATTGATGTAATAAAACACAGCTTCATTGGTAGGATGTTGTCGCAGCCATTCATAACTGGGTGTGTAGCGGTAGAGAAAGTTTCTTAGGTCATCACCTTTTAACCCTGTATAATAAGCTACCAGGTGCGGAGAGAATCGGTAGTTGACATAGGCTTCTCTTTCTGTTTTGGCATAAAACTTTTCGTACTTCCTTTTGTTCCTGTATTCTTTCTTAAAAAACCTGTCCAAATTAATTCCAATACCAAAAGCAGATGAATTAGTCCCGGAAACGGCTCTGACCATATTGCCCCTGTTTTCCTCAAATTCCCTTCTCCTGTTCATACTGTCGATCTTGTACCTGCTGTCAGAGGTAGTGACTGTTATGGTTGGCAGGACAATGCCGGCAGGCGGCAGGTAAATGGTGATGGTGTCGGTAAATAAAACAGAGTAAGTCAATGTATCGTAGCGATAGGAGGGAGCCAGCGAATAGATGACGTCGTTAGGAGAAACTTCCAGACGAAAGAAACCCTTTGCATCCGTCATTACCCTTTTATTAGTGTTTGAATTTTTTACCGTACCTCCGGCTATAGGGAAATATGTTGCGCTATCCCGCAAATAGCCATTCAACCATCGCCGCTGGGCTGTGGCAATAGAAGTGATAAAGATCAGGGTGATCAGAAAGCAGTATGGTTTGAACATGCTTGCCAATTAGGCACTGAAATTAATATAACAGCGCTTAATAGATGTTAAGACAGGGTTAATACAAGAATGCATTACTGTATGATCATATTGAACCGCTTAGCCTGTTCCTTAATCATCCTTTCGATTTCTGTTTCAAGGGTAGCGTTTTGATTCTTTGTTGCAGCTTTGGCTTTCTCCATAGCAATAAATGATTCGCGTTTTGCATTGATGACTTCTATCTCTTTCTGGATCGCCTTCCGTTGAACCTTTTTGTCTGTTACTACTTGCTTCAGCTCTGCACGGCTTTTATTCTTCAGGTTATCCGGCAGTGTTTTCATGTCTACCTTAGCAATAAAAGTACTGTCCTTATCGTACGCATCTACCAAATCCCATTCTGTATTCTTATACAAGCTGGCCTTTCCTTTTACGGCCACTCTTTTAGCAGCTACCGATTGACTCATGGTCATGTTCATTTTATCTACTTCTTCTTGTTTTCTGTATGCAGCAGCCCCATCGTAACCGTAAGCAATATAAGTGCTGTTCAACTTGGAATTCAATACAAACAGTGCGCTGTCATAGGGTGTTGCAATGTCTTCCAATTTTGCATTTTGGTTGATAATCGTAAAGCTTCCATTGCCACATTCACTGCCCAGGTTCCAATGCTCCCTGATGCCTTGCATTCTATCACCACAATAGATTGTATTAACGATGACTCCTTTTTTCTTTGCCTCAGCACAGGCCTGGGAAAAGGAAACGTTCCCCTGTAGGAAGTCCTCATTGCCTGCAATAAAAATGACTTTATAGTTTTCTTTTGCAAGATCCCAGTTAAGTTGTTGTAAGGAGCTATAAAGTACATGACCACAGTATTCATCGCCTCCGTTGGTGCTAAGTCCAAAAAGGTTTTTTGAAAGTTGATCCAAATCAGTAGTGAATCCTGAGATCTGTTTTACATAACCTTCTGTTTCATTATTTGTACTCCTTCCATATTCATACAAGGCTATTTCAATTTGTGGCGAGGTGTTGTTGCTTTGTGCCTTTCCCATAACACTTACCATATTCCATAACTGTGCTTTTGCCTGATCGATCAATCCATCCATACTATTGCTTACATCAAGCAGAATGGCAGCTTGTATTCTGGGCGTAAGATTAGTTGTTACAGGAGTGGCAGTATGCACTATGGGTTGAATATTCATTCTGGCTTCCGGCTTTGTGTTTGATGGCGATTGAAATTGAGTAGTTGACAGAAAAGCAATCGAACCGGTAATTAGAATTACGCTTGCGGCAAGAATAGTGAGCAGTCGCATAAACTATGGTTTGTGTCAGGATGCAGATCGTCTTTGTTTACATAAGCTTTTGGGTAAAACAAGGTTGTTCTTTACATTAATTTAACAAATTGCTGCTGATCTTTCCTGACTATTGGATGCTCATTCCTTGGCACAGTTTTCTTCTATATTTAACTGCATAGAGAATAGAAATTGTTTATCAATGCTCAGCAACAATGGCAAAAACAATTCGACAGCAACGAGGCTTAAGAGAGGTGAGTTACCTGGCTAATCTAATGGATTCCCGTTTCCGTATTCCCGGCACCAATCTTCGGTTCGGTCTTGATGGCATCATTGGCCTGATTCCTGGTGCAGGAGATCTTTCCACGTTTGCCGTATCAAGTTATATGTTATGGATCATGGCCCGCAATGGCGCCAGCGGATATGTATTGGCGCGTATGGTATTGAATGTATTGATAGATGCCCTAATCGGTGCGATCCCCTTTGTTGGTGATTTGTTTGATTTTGTCTTCAAGGCCAATACACGCAATTTGCGGCTCATGCAGGAGCATTACGAGGAAGGGCGCCACAGGGGAAGTGCCTGGAAGGCAATCATTCCCGTTCTGATTGTTTTGTTTTTGATTATTGCAGGCATTATTTGGCTCGTGTACAAATTATTAGCAAGCTTGTTGTAGCCTCTCAGCATTCTGATGCCTCAACATATCATGGATTCCGAGCGGTGAAAAATAAGGGAAACTAAGTAAAATAGATATATATCCTTAACCTCCCTTTAACTTTTAAATACTAATCTGTATAATTGGCCCCGGGATAAAATTCCCTGTTATCAAAGTTTCCAACGTACACCCATGAAGAAAACCGTCTTTTTCATCCTTTCTGCCTGGTTTCAGTTCGCTGCAGCCCAGCCTTCCAACAATGATACGGCTGATGTTTTAAAGCCGCAAAAGGACAATATCATTACGGCTAATACCATTATTAAGGTTGAAAATGTCGGAACGAACATTAATTCAGACCTCCCGGAATTGCGTCCAACCATTTCCCCGGATGGGAACCTGTTGTTCTTTATCTGTCAGAATCATCCTTATAATACAAAGTACAACTCCATCCGCAATTCACAGGATATCTGGTATTCGGAAAGAGATACTACTACTGGCAAATGGAGCGAGGCTGTGCACATGGAATATCCTCTGAATACCTACCATTATAATGCGGTCTATTGGATATCTCCCGACAATAACCGAATTTTAATAAGAAATGCATTTATTGATGGAGACTATGCCGGTAATGGTGTGAGTATGAGCTACCGGAGAAAGAATGGCACCTGGAGCAAACCACAGGCCCTGTTGATCAAGAATTTCGAGAAATATGACAGGGGCCGGCAAAATGGTGCTTCCATGGCCCATGATGGACAGACGCTGTTGCTGTATATGTGTGAAGAGAGAGGTGGTTATAACAATGACATCTATGTGAGCTTTTTGCAGCCTGATGGCACCTGGTCTGAACCCAAGAGCCTGGGCAAGAAGATCAATTTATCAAAGTATAACGAAATGACTCCTTACCTGGCAGCCGATGGTGAAACCTTATACTTTAGCAGTGACCGGCCAGGAGGATTGGGTGACAATGATATCTGGATGACCAAACGCCTGGATAAAACCTGGCAGAAATGGAGCGACCCGGTAAACCTGGGCAGTCCAATCAATACCGAAGACTGGGATGCATTTTTTACGCTGGATGCGGGTGGTGAGTATGCCTACATGAGTTCTCATCTCAACTCCTATGGGGAAAGCGATATTGTTCGTGTAAAGCTGATGGAAAAGGAAAAGCCAAACCCGGTAGTTATGGTAAGTGGCAATGTGTATAATGCGAAGACAAAGCAGCCACTCAGCGCATCGTTAGTTTATGAAACCTTACCTGATGGTACCATTGCAGGTAATGGCGTATCCAGTCCAACCGATGGAGCCTTTAAAGTGGTTCTACCCTATGACAAGAACTATAGTATCCGGGCAACTGCCGATAAGTTCTTTGCTATATCGGAAAACCTGAACCTGGATTCTTTAACCAAAGCCGGCTATAAAGAAATACACAAAGACCTATACCTGGTGCCAATTGAAATTGGACAGGTAGTACGGTTGAATAATGTGTTCTTTGACTTTGACAAATGGGATCTGAGACCTGAGTCCTACGTGGAACTGGATCGGGTAGTGAAATTGCTGAATGAAAATCCTGCGATTGAAATTGAAATGAGTGCGCACACAGACAGCTATGGTTCTGATGAATATAACTTTAAACTGAGTGACAACAGGGCTCGGTCTGTTATGGAGTATATTCTTTCCAAGGGTATTGCTCCTAACAGGATCATCTCTCAAGGTTATGGCGAAACCAAACCTGTTGTACCCAATGATACAGATGAGAACAGACAGTTGAACAGAAGGGTTGAGTTTAAAATACTGAAAAACTAAAAGGCGTCTGATCATCTGAAGTAGTACTTGCAATCTTCGTTTTTGGTATAAATTGAAGACCTACACATGAGAAATCCGGATGCAGCGGGGGCTCCCTGCTGCATCATTTTTTTGTACATGGTTATTTCGTTTTATTTCTTGCCTTAATTTGCTGCAGATAAAACGCCCCTTGACATGAATTACCTTCTGCGCTTCGTCTGCCTGGCACTGTTAGCCGGTTCTGCATCTTGTAATGTATTGCGTAAGACTCCTGTAAAAGACGACGGCAAAATTGAAGTAGTGTTCGTCCAGGTAAACGATGTATATGAGATAGCACCCCTTGCAGGCGGAAGGGAAGGAGGGATGGCAAGAGTAGCTACACTGAAGAAGCAATACCAGGATAGGAATTCCAATACCTTCCTGGTGATGGCCGGAGACTTCTTAAGCCCTTCTGTGTACAATAGTTTGCAATACGAAGGCAAGCGCATCCGCGGCCGCCAGATGGTGGAAGCTATGAACAGTGCGGGTACCGACTTTGCTATCTTTGGCAACCATGAATTCGATATCAGCGAGACTGAATTGCTGGACCGCATCAATGAGTCTGGCTTCCAGTGGATATCTTCCAATGCTTTTCATAAACAGGGAGATATGGTAATCCCTTTTGCAAAGACTGCTGCAGGCAATCAATCACTATTTCCCAAAACCTATATCCAAGAGGTGACGGATAAGGATGGCACAAAGGCAAGGATCGGGTTTATTGGTATAACCCTTCCATTTAATAAAGCCACCTACGTAGATTATACAGATCCCTTGGCTACCGCCAAAGAGCTTTACAATAGTCTGAAAGATTCTGTTGATGCCGTAGTGGCGCTCACGCACCAATTGGTCGAAGATGATATGGCACTGGCTAAAGAATTGCCTGGTCTGGCCGTGATACTAGGTGGACATGAGCACGACATGCGTTTTGAAAAGGTGGGTAATGTGTACATAACCAAAGCACACGCCAATGCCAAATCTGCTTATGTGATTGAGTTGGACATCAACAAGAGAAAAAGCAAATTGGATGTAGATAGCAAATTGGTGTACCTGGACGAAAAAATTGCAATAGACAGCATCACCAACACAGTTGTGCAAAAATGGAATGACATTGCTGCCCAAAGTTATAGTTTACTAGGCTTTGATGCAAACAAAGTAGTAATAGATACTGGTGCTCCCCTGAACGGTCTTGAAACCGCCGTTCGGAGTAGTAGTACCAATTTGACAAGGTTAGTAGTAGCTGCCATGGCCGATGCGGTTCCTGAAGCTGAAGTGGTGTTGGTCAATGCTGGTTCAATCAGAGTGGACGACATGTTGCCTCCTCCCATAACACAGTATGATATTTTACGCAGCCTGCCCTTTGGTGGCGGCATCAAACAGGTAGATATGAAAGGAAGCCTGTTGCTGAAAACTTTGGAGCAGGGCAGAGCCAACAAAGGCATTGGAGGCTTCCTGCACTACAACGAATCATTGATCTTTAATGGCAATGACAATATCTGGAAGTTAAATGGTGTTGCCATTGATGCCGCCAGAACTTATCGCGTAGCTCTTAGTGATTTTTTGCTGACCGGCGGCGAAGCCAATATGGGTTTTCTAACTCCTGACAATCCGGCTATTGTAAGAGTTTATGATCCTATGACGCCTGCACCGAACGTGCAGACAGATATCAGATTGGCAATTGTGAAATACCTGGAGAAGAGAGGCGGATGATGAAGTTAAGGGTATAGACGAAGACGGATGGCCTACGTTTGATACAACAAAAATGTTGTTTAGATGAGGAGAATACTAACAATTGGTATTTTGAATAAATGTTCCAACTTTAACCGGAAATATGTAATTTTCATCCGCCTACCGTTTGAAAGCAAACAATCGATCTTCTTTCGTAACCCGCTAGTTTTTCATCAATAACCATAAACCTTGTAATCTATGTCTTCAAAGAAAGTTATCGCTGTATTCGGAGCTACCGGCGCCCAGGGAGGCGGACTGGCCCGTGCCATTTTAAATGATCCTAACAGCGAGTTTGCCGTAAAGGCAATAACCAGGGATGTTAACTCTGACAAAGCACAGGAGCTGGCGCGAATGGGTGCAGAAGTAGTGGCCGCTGATATCGACGATCCTGCAAGTGTTCAAAAAGCACTGGAGGGTGCTTATGGGGCTTATTTTGTTACATTTTACTGGGCACATATGTCACCAGACAAAGAAAGGGAAGAGGCTAAAACCATGGCCGAGGCTGCAAAGGCTGCCGGTTTGAAACACGTAATCTGGTCTACGTTGGAGGATACCCGCCAGTGGGTGCCGCTCAATGATGACCGAATGCCTACCCTGATGGAGAAATACAAAGTGCCGCACTTTGACGCCAAAGGCGAGTCGGATCATTTTTTTACTGATCTGGGTGTGCCTGTAACTTTTTTAAGAGCTTCTTTTTACTGGGATAATCTGATCCATTTTGGCTCGGGTCCTAAGAAAGATCTGGATGGAAATTATTCTATCACTTTCCCGCTCGATGATAAAAAGATGGCAGGTATTGCTTCTGAGGACATTGGTAAGTGTGCATATGGTATTTTCAAACGCGGCCAGGAAATGATAGGCAAAACTGTAGGCATTGCAGGTGAACATTTGACGGGTCAGGAAATGGCTGCTAAGCTTTCCAAGGCATTATCGAAGGGTGTGCGCTTTAATAATGTGTCTCCGGAAACTTATCGTGGGTTTGGATTTCCTGGTGCTGATGACCTGGGAAATATGTTCCAGTTTTACCGGGATTTTGAACAGGACGTGAATTCGGTTCGTGACGTTGCTGTCTCCCGCGAATTGAATCCAGAGCTGCAGTCCTTTGATCAGTGGCTCGCCAAAAATGCCCGCAGCATACCATTAGAATAACTTAGAAAAGGTTACTTTTAGAAAACTATAACATATTTATGTGAACCAATTAAGCTTAGTGCCATTACCTTCACTAAGCTTAATTGGAACGAATCCATTCCGCTAAAAGCTATGACCGCGGACAATCACACCTGCTGGTCTTGCTTTTCCTCTATCTCCTTTGACCAAATTCCAGTTGAGCCTGGCCGAAAACACACTCAGGCGTTTTTCTGAAAAGAAAGTTCTGAAAGAAGTTTAACCTAAAAACAAATTACCCTGTATAAGATAAGAGCAAGTGTTGCGTTATAGGGTTAATAGGGCGTTGGTTTAAATGGCACAGTTCGGTAAAATTCCGGTAAGTTATCTTGAATATTAATTTTTTGATGTTATTTGCTGATAAAATGAAAGTGATACTTTCTTGAATCAAGTAAGTAATTAAATTTGAATATTCATTTTATGGCGTTGGTCATGATCTGAAAAGGTGGCAAGGCCAATTATATAAACATTAAGTTGTTCCTTATATGAAAAACCTGGTCCCTGTTATGTTATAAATCCTTATTAAAATTTTTTTTATGAAACTTTTTGTTGCAGGCCTTCCGTATGATCTATACGATGATGAACTGGTTGAAATCTTTGAGAAATTCGGAAAAATTGTGTCTGCCAAAGTGGCGATGGACAAGGAAACCGGTAAAAGCAGGGGGTTTGCTTTTGTAGAAATGGAGAACGAGCAAGATGCAAAAGATGCTATTGAGCACTTAAATGATATCTCGTTAGGAAAAAAACCATTGGTAGTGAAAGAAGCAGGCGACCAAGGCGGTGGTGGATTTGGGGGTGGCTACGGTGGTGGAAACAGAGGTGGCGGTTATAACAAAGGTGGCGGTGGCTACAATAAAGGAGGCGGCTACAACAGGGATAACAGAGGCGGCGGAGGTTATGGCGGTGGCTATAACAAGGGCGGCGGTGGCGGCTACAATAAGGACAATAGAGGCGGCGGTGGTGATTATAAACCTCGCAACCGTTATTAGTCTTAGCAAAACATAAAACAACGCCATATTGGTGACTCGTTACAGATTCATCAATATGGCGTTTTGCATTAGTTTATGAAACCTGTAATGGGTTTCTTCTTGATGGAATTACAGTTTTTTCATCTTCACTCAGGTATACCCAAAAATCATACAATTCATAAATATCTCCAGGAACTTTACCACCTTGCTCACTGTTGCGTTCATAAGGGCCAAGCAGATTACCGTTAAATTTTAATTCGGAAAGCTTTTCCTCTAACGTCAACTTTTTAAATTGATCAATTTCCATATCTGTGAAAGTTTTAGTTTCCAAAAGTAGCTAACAATCAATTTTCAAACCAGTAAAACATCTCAGCTTTTTGTTGTAAACTTCCAGGCTCATCTGTTTAACAAATAAAAACAGACCCTATATAATTTACTATTGCAGTTTTTTTAACAAAGTGCATCAAAACTTCTGTATGTTTTCCGAGTCTGCTAGTAATAGTTATTTTTTGGCATAATAAACGAATAATATGAAAAAGATCTTTATCCCTGTTCTTTTAGCTTTGGTATTACCCTTGTTCTTTTCCTGCAGCAGTATTTTAGCTGGTTACCGGCTTAATGAAAGCGATGCTGCAGCGGCTATTCGCCAATTATTACAAATAGGTGCAAAGGAAGGCTCATTTGCGGGCGCTTTCAGTAAAGACGCGATCATGTCTACTATTTTTCCTGACCCAGTAAAAAAGGCACTAAACACGTTGAATCAATTGGGGTTGACTTCTGAAGTTGACCGGTTTACCACTACATTGAGTACGGCCGCAGAAAAAACGGCTGCTGCCTCAGTTCCGATTTTTACCAATAGTATTAACAATATGAAATTTACTGATGCCATGCGCATTATCAAAAGCGGTGGTACTTCGGCTACAGATTACTTGCGTACAACGTCGGGTGATAGTCTCCGCCGCGCTATAACTCCGATCATGCAGGCAACAATTGATGAATATAAGTTGAATGATGAATGGCAGCGGATCATTAAGCCTGTTAAAGGCATTGCCGGTAACAGGCTTAATCTGGATATGGCTAACCTTATGGCTGGTCTGGTAAGTGAAGCCATGTTCCGTAAGATTGCCGAAAAAGAGAGAGAAGTGAGGACCAATGCATCTGCAAGAACCACTACTTTGTTGCAGAAGGTTTTTTCAAGAGACTGGAATTAGCACCATTTACGAGTAGAAAATAGTTTGGAAGAATGAGTGATGAGTGATCAGTGATGAGTAAACTTACTCCTTGCTGATCACTCATTATTTATATAAACTATGAACTTCAAACATTTAACTTGCATACAGAGGGCGGTGAGTTATATCCCCATCTCCCGGGTAACCATGACAAAGGAAAAAGTTGAATCATGGCGGATAAGACTTCATGAAGTGATCTATGAGTCAAATACACTGGCAGGGAAGATATTTGATGTTACTCTGCTGGTATTGATTGTAACCAGCATCCTGGTAGTCATGTTGGATAGTGTTGACAAATGGAGGGGGTTGTATGGAGACGTGTTCGTTGTTTTAGAATGGGTATTCACCATTTTGTTCACAATAGAGTATACGCTTCGTTTGATCAGCATTAAAAGGCCCATGCGTTATGTTTTTTCCTTTTTTGGTATTATAGACCTGCTGGCGATCATCCCATCATATCTAAGCTTCTTTTTAGTAGGGGCACAATCGCTCCTGGTATTCAGGGCACTGCGGCTTTTAAGAATATTCAGGATCTTCAAGTTAACACACTTTCTTACAGAAATGCAGTTTCTGGGCGCTGCCATCAGGGCAAGTTCCAAAAAGATCAGCGTTTTTATGTTGACTGTTTTATTCCTCGTTATTATCCTTGGGTCTTTGATGTACCTGATTGAGAAAGGAGAAAATGGTTTTACAAGTATTCCTGACAGCATTTACTGGGCCATTGTTACTATTACTACTGTTGGTTACGGTGATATATCACCTGTAACCCCATTAGGAAAGTTTGTAGCCAGTCTGATTATGTTGATAGGTTATGGAATCATTGCTGTTCCAACCGGTATCATCACAACTGAAGTTACATTGGCTGTAAAAAGGAGGGAGCAAAAAAATGAAGTATGTCCTAGTTGCGGAAAAGAAGGACATGACTTGGATGCAGCATATTGCAAACGTTGCGGAACAAAGTTGTAATCAACAAATTGTTAATGCTTTAACCCTTCATTTCCTTTAACATTTAATTGCTATCGCTGGCACAGTGTTGGCCAAATAGTGGGTATAAAACAAATTATTTAGCCTATTAAAAAAATTTACTTATGAAACTGATTTTATCTGCTTTATCGATCGCTGTAGTAATGACCGCTTGCACTAGCAATCCTTCTTCGGACACTACGAAATCAACGTTGGCCGTTGATACGGCTGGACTAGCAGAATTCCAGGCGTTTAAGCAACAAGCCGCAATGATGAAGATGTATGAAATGCAAGGTTTAACCTATGGCATGGCTGCTGTTGCGCCACAAACACCTGCAGTATCTTATGCTGCGGCACCTGTTCGCAGAACCTCAGGTACTCGTTATGCGAGCCGTTCTAATGGTTATCAAAGCGGTTCTATGACATCAACATCCGGCAATACAGCAAAAGCGAGGAGAGGCTGGAGTAAAGCAGCGAAAGGTGCAGTGATTGGCGGCGCAGTTGGTGCTGGTGCAGGTGCTATCATCAATAAGCGTAACCGTGCGGTAGGTGCAGTAGTTGGTGGCGTATTAGGCGCAGGTGGCGGTTATGTAATTGGACGTGGCATGGATAAAAGGGATGGTCGTTATTAACACATCCAATAAGTCACATATAATAATAAGAAAGGGCAACAGTCATCACTGTTGCCCTTTCTTATTGGGTTTTTACATTTAATTCATCGCTCATTGCGCAATTGAATTAACCAGGTATCCTGGTAATATACTTTTCAACTTGCTTGATCTGGTCTACGATCTGAGGTGTTGTGGGTTTCAGGCCTTTAGCTTTGCGGAAGAATTCCTTAGCGGCACGAAACTCACGTTTGTTCATCATAATACTGCACATTTGGAGGTAAGCAGCAGCCTGGTTTTCTTTATCGGGCAAGCCTTTACGAAGTGCTTCACGGATATAGCTTTCCCCTTTCTTCAAGTCGTTTTTTTGTAAGGACAGCATGCCCATTTGCAATAGGGATGCACCTTCTGCCTCTTTCATTGGCATGCCTAGGTCAAGGCCTTTTTTCATGTTCACCTCAGCCGTGTCGAAATCCTGCTTCATCATAGCCATATTGCCTTTGAGCGTATAATAAACAGAACGGATCGGCTTGTATAAAAGATTAGGATATTTAATAGAGTTGACGATCTTTTCAGCCTCTTCCATGTTACCACTTTCCATATGCTCTTGGATCAGGCGGAGGGGGCCAAAAAAGAAGTGCCCGGCAATCAAAATCACACCAATCAGGTAAAGGGGAAATACCGGCCAGAAGCCACTGACAGTAACATTGAGCAGGATACCTGCCACAATAAGGAAAATGCCAAGGTAGAGACGGTATTTTATGAGCCAGTTATAGAATTTCATATAAATTTTTAAAAGGTTTGCAAAGATAAGGTAGGGTTTGAACAATTCTTTGTTATTTTGCCATCCGTTCAGGTCATGGGAATAGATGTTTTGTAATATTCAATGTGCAAAGTTCTATAATTCCCAGTTCTTATGCGCTTGGCCCGGTAGTTCAATGGATAGAATAGGAGTTTCCTAAACTCTAGATACAAGTTCGATTCTTGTCCGGGCTACTAAATTTAAACAGCCTTGTAAGTTTGATAGCTTGTAAGGCTGTTTTATTTTTGGCGTAGCGGTATGTTGGGGCTTAAGGATGCTAAGGGTGATATGGACAAAAAATCAGCATTGTCCTTTGTCTTAATAAGAATAAGCCATTATAAACGCGCAGGATTGAAAACGTAAACTGATAACAAAAAAAATTATTGCAGAGCTATTGCAATTTTAAAAGTTGTTTATTTACTTAGTGTTACTAAAACGTACTGAGTACTATTAATCCGGCCCTTTCGAAATTTTGACTTAAGTCTAAACCGTATCCTGTAAAGCCACGAGATCTCAATGATTTGATATCTTAATATCCGAATAACCTTCTCTTTCTATCCATCATATCTTTTTAGAAGCCATAGTTATCCTTGTCTTGATAACGATGAACCATTCCAATCCTTTAAAAGGAACCATGAAACTTAATCATAATTTTTCCTAAACCCTAAAACTTAATGTAACTGATGGTAATATCCAAGTTCGTGATTATACGTTATCCAAAGCTATATCAAGAAAAACAGCAAATAATTTTTTGAGATTGATGTTTAAGGTACTGCATAATGCAGTACCTTTTTATTCTGCTGAGACAAGAAAAGCATTAATAACAGATAACAGAATGTAATTTAATTCTACTACAGATAAAAGGATATACATTGCGAAAACTGCAAAGAAAGTGGATACGAGTTTGGTTATATGCTGTTGGATTAAATAATGTTTTTTATTTGTATTACATAGGTTTTTATCCTACTTATCATGTTTTTTGCCGCTCACCAGCATAAATAACGAGAAGGCACCAATAGCCATAACAATATCCCTTACAGCAATATCATAATAATTTCCTGTCAATAAAAGGTTGATGGCAATACCGATCAACCACAAGCCCACAATTATACTCCCTATCTTTGGTCTGGTTAATACTATGATACCAGCCACAATCTCTATGATACCAACTATGCTCATAAATGTGTGTGGCTGAAGGGGAATGATCTCCGTTACTGCGGGTGCCAGATATTGATCCCAATCCGTTAATACCTGAGTAAACTTATCTGCGCCGGCTGCAATGGGAACCAGCCCATAAGTCCATTTTAAAATAGAAACAACCCTTTCTACCTGACTTGTTTCTTTTGTAGTAGCATGACTTGCATAATTTGCTGTTATTGTATTCATAATTGTCGATTTTATAGATAGATTAGCTGAGAGCCCATTTGGTTACAAAACCTAACAGGTAAATCAGCCTGTTGGCGAAAGAGCTTTCGGATAAGCGGTGGGGTATAAGGGCCGTTTCCATTAAATTTGCGGACTATACACGGTATTTATGGCCCGGTAGTTCAATGGATAGAATAGGAGTTTCCTAAACTCTAGATACAAGTTCGATTCTTGTCCGGGCTACAGTATTATTCAGGGTATTATACTTTGGGGATTGCTTTTAACATTTCGGTCAACTCTTCAAGTTTAAAGGGCTTGGAAATAAAGCCATTCATCCCTACCTGAGCACATCGCTCTTTATCTTCCTGGAGAACGTTTGCCGTCATTGCAACAATAGAAGGTTGTTTTATTGTCTCTATCATCCTGATTAGTTTCGTTGCTTCCAAACCATCCATCTCTGGCATAAACATGTCCATTAAGATCAGGTTGTAAGGATGAGCACACATCATCTGCACCGCTTCTTTCCCGTTGTTAGCCACCTTAGGTTGGTAACCCAGTTTGTTCAGTACTTTAACAGCCAGTTTCTGATTGATTGGATTATCTTCGGCAATGAGGATATCAAGAGGATAGCTTTTGGCAAACTCCTCCGTTAATAAAGAGGGCTTTGGCGTTGCAGCTTCCTCCTGTTTTTCTTTTACTCCCTTGAGTTCCAATTGTACAATAGAATGTAGTTGGGCATATTTTATCGGCTTGGTTAATACTGCATTAAACAGATCGGGATATTTTGATCGACTCTCATCTCCCACTGAACTCAGCAGGACTATCGGTACTTTCGGTGAATTTGCTTTTACTTGTTTGGCGAACCCAATACCATCCATTTCAGGCATTCGCATATCCGAAATGATCAGATCAAAATTTTCCTTTTGAAGTATCTCCAGAGCTTCTTTGCCGGATAAGGCCTCTTTTGTTTTAAGCTTCCACTGTTCAAGCTGTTTTTTAAGAATGGAGACATTGGTATAATTATCATCAACAATCAGTACTTTCTTATTTTCATTGGCCGCAGTATTAAATACAGCATACTGCTTTTTAGAGGCAAGCGCAGCCTTAAGGTGAATATTAAAACTGAATGTGGTTCCTTTTCCTTCTTCACTGCTTACACGTACATCACCGCCCATCAAATTGATCAGCTTCTGACTGATAATTAATCCCAGTCCTGTACCTCCATATTTTCTGGTGGTGGAGGAATCGACCTGGGAGAAGGATTTAAACAGGCGGGATAATCTTTCTTTAGGAATACCAATACCGGTATCATGAATATGAAAGCCTATTTCTAAATCATCACCTACAGCTTTCAGCAAGTTGATCTCCACGAATACTTCTCCCTTTTGTGTAAACTTTACGGCATTGCTAACAAAATTAAGCAGTACCTGGCGCAGGCGAAGGCTATCGCCGACAAGCATCACCGGAACCAGATGATCGATCTGGTATACAAGGTCTAATCCCTGTTGTGCAGCTTTATTAGCAAATACATCAAGAACGCTCTCTACACATTGTCTTAAATCGAAATCGTTCAATTCAAGCTCCAGGTTCCCAGATTCAATTTTAGAGAAATCAAGAATGTCGTTAATAACGTGTAACAGTGCCTCTCCACTCGTATTGATGATGTTGACATATTCGTCCTGTTCCGGATTTAAAGGAGTTTGTGCCAGAAGTGAAGCCACACCGATAACTCCATTCATCGGGGTTCGTATCTCGTGACTCATGGTAGCAAGAAATACGCTTTTGGCCTGATTCGCTTTATCGGCTTCGGCTCTTGCTTGTTGCGCTTCTTCTTTCTGGTGCTCCAGATGTTGATTCAGCTCCTGGAGGTTTTCTGCCTGAGACTGCAATTCTTTATTTAACCCCTGCAATTGCTCCGCCTGTGTTTTTAATTCCTCTGCCTGTTGCTTTACCTTTTGTGTTCTTTCCTCCACCAGGCCCTCTAAAACTATCTTCTGACTTTTAATAGCATTAATACGATACCAATAATAAGAATAGGCGGCTCCGGTAACAATCAGCACAAGTATGGTACGAAACCACCAGGTCATCCAAAAAGGTGGAAGAATTATTATCCGGATGGTCGTCGGGCTGTTGTTCCATTTTCCATCATTGTTACTTGCCTTTACTTTAAACAGGTACTCACCAGGATCAATATTAGTGTAAGTTGCCGAATGCCTGTTGCCGCTGTAATTCCAATCGGGGTCAAAATCCTCCAGCATATAGGCATATTGATTATTCTGGCTGTTGATATAATTTAATGCAGTAAAATCAATGGTAAATACCGACTGTGCATAATGTAACCTGATCTCCTTTGCTACTTGAATCGGGTTTTTGAGCGGAGATCCCTTCATTGCCGGTTTTGCAGATTTATTGAATACCGCAAAATCTGAAAATACTACCTTAGGCAGAAACGGGTTATCTTGTATGTTTCGTGGATGTATTATATTAAATCCATTAGCGCCTCCCATAATGATGGTTCCGTCTGCAGTTTTATAACAGGAGTTCCTGGCAAACTCTTCTCCCTGTACTCCATCATCAGTATTGTAGTTTCTAAAGGTGCGGGTTCGAGGATTGAAGCGGGACAAGCCCCTGTTTGTTCCCAACCACAGATTATGGTCGTCATCTTCAATAATTGAATTAATGACATTGTTTGGTAGTCCGTCTTTTACGGTATAACGAATGAATGTCTTCGTCTTTTTATTAAACAGATTCAATCCGCCTACGGTTCCCACCCAAATATTACCAGCATGGTCTTTAAATAGGGAGTGTACGGTATTGTGAGCTAAACTAATGCTGTCTTTGTCGTTATGGGTATAGTGAATGAATTTTTCGCTTCCATAAGGGAGTACATCCAAACCCACTTCGGTTCCGATCCACAGGTTTTTATCGTTGTCTTCGGTAAGCGCAAATACAGTGGTGTTACCAAGACTATGAGGGTTATCAGGATCGGGAAGATAGTTGACAAAATTTTGAGTCGCAGCATCAAATCGACTCAATCCTTCTCCCCAGCCTCCAATCCAGATGCGATTTTGACTGTCCTTAAAAATAATCGGTTTCGTATTGCCAACAATATTACAGCCTTTCGGAAAACCAGGTAGATAATGGGTAAACCGCCCTGTTTTTGCATCGTAAATAGCAAAACCGCCTCTATGGTATCCTAAAGCTATTTTTTCCTCGTCAAGGTTGATCGCAGAGAATGGGACGGTAGTTAAAATCTTTCCAGAGTTCTCGTTTGGTATTTTTCTAAAGGCACCTGTTTTCAGATTAAATTCGTTCAGGCCTTCATCCTGGATTCCCAGGTAAACTTTATCTTTTCCCGCTCCGCAAACAGCATAAGTGATTGGATTGTTATAATTCAAGATGCGGTTATAGCGGGTAAATTTTTCAGTATATTTCGAATAAAAATTAACTCCATTTGTCCATGTTCCTGCCCAGATATTTCCCTCATTATCCTTATAAATCGAGTGAATAGAATTGGAGGCAATTGTTGAATTGTCAAAGAGGCTGTTCTTATGGTTAAAAAACCTTCCTGTTTTCGGGTCATATACACTTAATCCTCCATCCTGTGTACCAATCCAAAGCCTTTTCTCATCATCCTCAGTTATACAAAGGACCTCATTATGCGCCAAACTGTTGCTGTTGGCCGGGTCATGCTTCATTAATTTAAAATTGTCATTTCTGCGGTCATAAAAGCCCAGGCCGTTACCTACAAACCCAACCCACACATTGTTCAGGGAGTCCACCAATATTGGGAATGCCATGTTTCTGCCGTCATACATTCTATCTTTTGGGTAAACCTGAAAGTTTTTAAATTCCTTTTTTTTGAAATTAAAGCAGGAAACGCCATTAAGGGTAGTAATCCAAATATTTCCCTGCTTATCTACAACCATCTTATTAATCCTGTCGTCAACCAACGAGTTTTTGCTGGAAGAGTGGAAAAAGTGAATGAACTTATGATTTGCTTCGTCAAACAGAAAAAGGCCGTTATAAGTCCCTATCCATATCCTTTTTTCCCGGTCTTCTATAATACTGGACACCTGAAATCTGTTGTTGTTGATCAGGAACTTTTTAAAAAAATCATTTTTCCGGTCGTACAGGTTTAAACCTTTCATCGTACCTATCCAAAGTCTGCCCCGCGAATCCTCATATATGTGATTAATGAAATTGTCACTGATACTCGAAGAATCTTTCGGATTATTTCTAAAAACGGTAAACCGGTAACCATCATAACGGTTTAACCCATCCCTTGTCCCAAACCACATGAATCCATGGCTGTCCTTCAAAATACATTTGACGGTACCCTGAGACAATCCTTCTTTTTCCGTTAAATGCCTAAACCGGATATTAATCGGTTGCCCGGAGAGATTTTTAATCAAAAGGAATAGAAACAAAAAACAAATGGAAACGTGGACTCTCATTTGAAATAAATTAAAATAGACAACCTTAACACGAGTTGGTCCAATTTAAGTTTCCGGGGTAAAGGATAAAATAGTCATTAAAGCCTTCCTGAAGTTACTACTAATTCTTCTGAACGGAAAGAGAGAAGCTAACGCTGGATTAATTGCAATTTTTGCCACTATTACAGAAACAAGCTGAAGTGTTCAATATTGGTCGTGAATAGTCAATGGTGAATGGTCAATAGTGAATTTGAAAATGGTATTACATCTGCTTAAGTCCGTTTATTGGAAAGAATAAAAAAGGAGGAGCTAAAACTCCTCCTTATCGATTGATTATTTAATTACTGTTGTTAGATGTACTTAATGTTTTATAATCTTCTTCGTTATGCTTTTTGTCCCATTTACCACTTTTATAAAATATAGTCCAGATGAAAAATTACTCATATTCAATATGTGTTGCGAACCCCTGGCTGTTGAAGTATAAAGCAGTTTACCATTTCCATCGTACAAACTCACTGTAGCGCCTTCCTCTGCGGCATGTAAACTTACAGTAAGCCGGTCACTTACAGGATTCGGGTATATACTAACATAATCATCAAGAATCTGGTCATTAAGAGGCATCTCTGCTTCTGCTCTTGACGACGTTACCACTTGTCCAGTACCAGATACAGGAGCAAACTGCCATTGCTGGTTTAGTCCGCCAAGATAGGTCCATTGATGAACGTTTGCGCCGTTTGCAGTTGAAATACCACTCACATCTACTACTTTTCCACTGTGAACGGCAGTGATGCGGTAGTATCCTTCGGCCATGGGCCTGATGGTGAACTTCTGGTTGTCAGCGCCAGTGGCCTGCCAGATCTGTATGTTTGCTCCGTCAGCAGTAGACAAACCGTTAATGTCCAGGTTTTTACCGCTGTTTACGCCCACTAAGGTATATTGGCCGTTACCCAGGTGCGTCACAGTCCATTGCTGGCACCCACAACCATTGGAAGCAAATTGCTGTACATTCGATCCGTTTGTCCGGCTATCATTGGCTACTTCTAGCAGCTTTCCACTATGCCGGGCAATAATGGTGTATGTTCCATCCGGAATAGTCCTGCCTGAGACCAAATCGGCAATTTCAGAAGCAGTGAGGGCATAGTTATACACTCTGAAGTCATCAAGCTTGCCATTGTATAATGGATCTGCGCTGAATTGACTTTCACCCAGGTAAGAAGTGCTTAATACACCCAGATCGGCAGGTCTTATTTTCATATAGGTGTTTTCTCCCACCAAAGTGCCATTCAGGTAAAAGCGGCAAACTCTGTCCTGAAACGTAATGGCAAAATGAGTCCAGGTAACGGTAGTAAAGGCTGTATTTGAGTTGACTACCGCTTCGCCCGCGCTATTTTTAATGGCAAAGCGAGGATAGCTACCAGCGCTCAAGGTTAAAAACATGTAGGTGCCTGTACCACTTCCGAAGTCGAACACACGGGCCCAGGTAGCTATCTGAGCCGGATTAACCCATCCGGTAATGGTTACTGATTTGGCTTTGATCTGCAAATCTGCGGGCAGGGTAACGTAATGATCCGTTCCATTCAATACGATGGAGGTATCAACTTTTCCAATATCATATTGTGGGGTGCCTACTGCCGTGCCATGATTTGCATTACCTGAAATGTCGTTTACTAATTTGTCCAAAGTATAATGCAGCACCATTGTTCTGACAACAGTAATGTTGTTGGTTGTAGACACTCCCGATTGACTTTTGTTGTCAATAACTTTGGCGCTTAATGCATGACTGCCCAATGCAGCGTTTGTCAAGGAAAACTCATACGGAGCTGTAACATCTTCACCGATCAATGTGTTATTGTCATAGAATTCAACTTTCGAAATTGTTGCATCGTAGGCAACGGGTTCTGCTTTGATCGCTATCGCATTACCTGTCAGCAATACCTCGTTAGCAGCGGGTGAAGAGAGTGTAACCTTTGGATCAGGCATATCATCATACAGTTTTCTAATGTCCAGGTCACTCAAAGCATAATTATAAATCCTGAAATCATCTAGGCTCCCATCAAGATAAGGATCTGGCCATTGAGAACGGCCAATATAATTATTTGTCGTGTTTCCAAGGTCGTATGGGTTCATTGTCATGATATTATTTGTTGTGGCGAGCTCTCCGTTTACGTACAGAGATCCCTGGTCTCCAAATAATCTAACGGCTACGTGTACCCATTGACCGGTTGGTAGTGTATCGGTATCGACCGTTTGTTCCACTCCTCCATTGTTCATCGAGAAGCGTAAAGTCCCGATTCCTGATTTCGGTGTCAAAAACATATTCACTGAAGTACTTGATCCAAAATCAAATATGCGTGACCATGTACTGGCGGCATCCAGCTTTATCCAGGTTGCTATGGTCAGATCTGTTGCAGTGCTCACGATCCCGGCAGGTAGTGTCAGATGGTCATTCGTTCCATCCAGGCTAATGGCAGAGCCGGTTTTACCTGTGACATAAGTGGGACCGTTGACAGCAGTGGCATGGTGTCCCTTACCGGAAACATCATTTGTATTTTGCTCGAAGGTATAGTGAGTAATGAATTCATTGGTCTGGTTCATATTGACCACGAACCGCTGCGTTGAAAGCGCCTCACAGCTATTTTTATAATAAGCAATACATGTGGTATCGCTTGTGATGTTGCTAATGGTTATTTCACGGATGGTTTGCCCGGTACTCCAGCCCCATTTTTAAAATACTCTATTCCCTTGTTGTATATCGTGCGATTATCACACAGAACGCCAATTGCCAGCATGGCCGCCATATTACACAGATCCCAGTTAGCCCAGTAATTGGTGATACACGCACCATTGTGGTCTCCTCCGTATTGATTCCCGATCAGAAAGCGTTCTACCAAGGGATAATAAAAAACGTTGAGCATATAGTTTTGAAACCGCGTAAGATCAAAACCTGGATAATCGCGCATGATCTCTGCTGCATTGGCAAACTGGTAGCCAAATAATCCTGAAGCAAGGTACCGGTCCGCATTACCAGTAAGGTACTTATGTATATCCGACCAGGCATTCAAGATATCCCTGGCTTTATTTCCATGGGCCGAATCCCCAGTAATTTTCCAGCGTACAGCATGCTGATAGGCCGCTGCAACATCTTTATACATCTGAGCTACATTTTTATACATCTGAGCTACATTGTCGCCGGTGCCTCCCCGTGTTATAGTGTCCAGTGGGCGTGGCGTCCAGCTTAGTTGAGCATAAGGATTGCTTGCAAGTGCATCATAGCCTGCTTTCCAGGGTTGTGCACCTGCATTTACTTTGGCTTTCATCCTGTCAAAATCTTCCTGGGTATGAAAGATACCGGGATGATTAAAAGCCTGAGCAGCTGTATGTTCTGTCATCAATACAAGTAACAGCAAGATCATTAGATTTTTTAGCCGTATCAACTGGTGAGACATGATACAACTAAACATAAACATGGCATTCATAATCGTTGTTTTTATGGTTAATGAAAAAAGAGAGGGCAAATTTTGGTTAGTTGGAAAAAGTGAAAGTAGCTATAGGTATCCGATTGATTGGGGAGCAAATTTGCCAAAAATGAGGGGTAAAGGTGTCAATTTTGTTGAACTTTTTATTTTTGCATTACGCTTCATATTGTATTGCATGATCAGGTAGTATCACTAAAATAATATACATGAGCACAAAACTGTACGTAAACCATATTAGCGATGATGGTGCCATGGCTATAACTATGGATAAAGAAACAGTTGCCTATAACCTTCTTGTTCTGGATAAGTGGTATGAGAAAGATTCGCCTGTATTCATTGCCGGTAAATATGTATGCTTGTTAATTCCGGAAGATGAACACAATCTGGAAATGATGTTCTTCGATTTTAAGAAGAATCCGGATCATCTGGAAGAAATAATAAAGTCGCCGGAATTTGATCAGTCGGTTAAAATGAAGCTCTCATCGATGGCTGAAATCGTAGGTTCAAGTGAAAATTCTGTTGCAGATGTGGTTGAGCTGGTCATAGGAGATGCGCCCCAAACACCTCTCTGAATAGTATTGTAATAACCAAAAAGCGTATGAGCCCATCATGGCTCATACGCTCTTACTGAATATATTAATCAGGATAAGCTGGGAATATAAGCCGAATAAACCTGTTTCAAATATTGTGCTACCGGAGTTGGCTTTCTGCCCAGCAATTGGGGCAGGTCAGTTTCATCCGTTTCAAACTCTCCCTGTTTCATGGCTTCGGCAAAAGCTGCAAAAAAGCCAACATACTCCGTTGGTACTCCGGCATTGGTTAATGCTGTTTTATATTCTTCAGCAACTGGATTTAGGTAGGTCACCTTTCTTCCAGTGATCTCGCTCAGAATATTGGCTACATCAAGAAAAGAAATATTTTCTGTATTAGCAAATTCATATTCTTTGCCTTCATGTCCTACGCTGGTTAAAATATTGGCGGCTGCTTCTGCCATATCATGCCTTGTCGTAAAGCTAACTTTACCATCTCCTGCAGGGAAATAAACCCCCGTTTCCAACACTTTCTCTCCTAAAAATATGGGCAACATATCAGCATAGATACCATTGTGCAGAATTGTGTAAGGTATACCAGATGTTTTGATGAGGTTTTCAGTTTTAATGTGCGATTGGGCTACTATACTGATGGCCGAAGTTTCATCTTCTTTTTTCCGGGTAAAACTAGTGTAAACAATGTGTTTAACACCTGCTTCTTTTGCCGCATTTACTACATTTTCATGTTGCTTCATACGTTTTGTGACGTCTGAGCCTGAAACAAAAAGCAGCTTATCTACACCCTTAAATGCCGCTACCAGTAAACCAAAGTTGTCATAATCGCCTTTAGTGAGTTTTATACCTTTCTCTTGTAAGCTTTTTGCTTTTTCTTCATCTCTTACCAATGCTGAAATTTCAGCAGTGCTTACACCTTTCTTTAATAGAAAGTCGATTGTGGTTTTTCCAAAATGACCTGTTGCTCCTGTTACTAAAATCATTGTATTATTTTTTGTTGAGTAATGTATTTGAAAGAAGCAAAACTATTTTATATTTGCTATACAATAGGTAGCAGTATACTAAAGTATAGCGCTATACTTTAGTATACTGCATAGTTAAATCAATAGGAATATGGAAAAAGTAATGAGTTTTAAAGAAGCTAAGTCATGCTCGGCGCAGTATGTATTGGCTGTAAATGATACGTTGAATGTTATCAGCGGAAAATGGAAGCTTCCGATCATAGGTTCACTGATGTATGAGAAAAAGCGTTTTACCGAAATACAGCGAAACATTCCTAAAATAACGCCCCGTATGTTATCAAAGGAGTTAAAAGAACTGGAAATGAATGGTATGGTGAAAAGAATTGTTTATGATACGCTTCCTGTATCGGTTGAATACGAACTAACCCGTTCTGCTGAGCTTTTGGGCGAGGTATTGGATAAAATGGTGGAGTGGGGATTAAAACATAGAAAGGCGGTAATGGGGACTTCCTCCCGCTGACCAATAGCTCAGGATTAAGAGTCATATTCAGTTGGCTGGTATTCAGTCAATGTATAATTTAGAAAAGAAAATGTGATCAGCCCTTAATTATCTTTCCATGAAACCTTTACAATCTATTCAACGGCTCCTCATCCTTCTTTCTCTTACTCTTTGCATCAATATGTCAGTTATAGCACAACATAAGGCAAAAGTAAAAGAAGGTGATATGAAACCGGTGCTCCCCTTAGATACAGCAGCTATTGAACGCATTATAGGAACAAAAGGTAAGTCAGACAAAGGCGAATACAAGATCACGATTCCTCAAAACGATCTAAGCATTATAGTAGATAGCTTTAAAATTGTTCCAGCCATGGGATTGGGTACTTGGATTGCCTTTACGCCTGCTCATAATGGTGCCATGGTTATGGGAGATATCGTAGTAACAGAAACAGATCTTAAACCTGTGCAACAGGAAATTATAAGGCATGGATTGACCATAACTGCTATCCACAATCATTTTGTGCGCAATCATCCCAATGTGCTATATATGCATGTTGGCGGTTCTGGTAACACGGAGCAAATGGCTCAAAAAGCAAAGGCTGTTTTAGATAAAATAAAAGAAGTGAGGGGTAGCGATCCATCAAAGGGTACAGCTTCTACTGAAACCGTTACCAATACGCTGGACACAAAAATGCTAGATGATATCATAGGGTATAAGGCTGAAATGAGCAAAGGTGTGTACAAGTATACGATCGGGCGGCCTGATGTAAAGCTGCGTGAACATGGCGTGCCCGTAAGTACATTTCTGGGCTTCTATACCTGGGCTGCATTCCAGGGTACACCTGATAAAGCTGCGGTTGCTGGTGATTTTACAATGCTGGAAAATGAAGTAGCACCCGTGATCAAAGCATTGGTAGAAAATGGGATTGAAGTGGTAGCGGTTCATAATCATATGGTGCATGAGCAACCCAGGATATTTTTCTTGCACTATTGGGGCATAGGAAATGCAGCGCAACTGGCTAGAGGATTAAGAGCTGCTTTGGATCAAACAGGTAACAAGAAGAATATGGCCACTCATTAATATATCAATGGATTTTTTTTCTAAAAGAGAAATATGTCTAAACTATTTAGCCCGTTACAGATACGCGGTGTGATACTTAAAAACAGGATTGTCGTTTCTCCTATGTGTCAGTATTCCAGCACAGATGGTTTTGTGAACGACTGGCATTTGGTGCATTTGGGCAGCAGGACTGTAGGTGGAGCAAGCCTGGTGTTCTTTGAAGCTACAGGAGTGTCACCGGAAGGCAGGATCTCTCCCAAAGACCTTGGCATTTGGGATGACGGACATATTGCCGGCTTAAAAAGAATAGTAGACTTCATTCATACACAAGGCGCTGTAGCTGGTATTCAATTAGCCCATGCAGGAAGAAAGGCCAGCCATAATGAGCCATGGAAAGGAGGAAAGTTTTTAAGTGCGGCAGAAGGAGGATGGCAGATAGTTGGGCCAAGTCCTCTTCCGTTTTCTCAAGCCACAGATGCCCCGCTGCAACTTGAGGAAGAAGGCATTCTACAGGTAATTACGGATTTCAGGCGTGCAGCCGTAAGAGCACTGGACGCGGGTTTTAAAGTTATTGAAATACACGCTGCTCATGGTTATTTATTGCACCAGTTCTTATCACCTTTAAGTAATCAACGTACTGATGATTATGGTGGATCTTTTGAGAACAGGATTCGACTGATAACACAGGTAATTGAAGTCGTCAGACAAGTGCTGCCTGAGGATTATCCATTATTTGTACGGGTATCAGCTACTGACTGGACTGAAGGTGGATGGACGTTGGATGATACAGTGCAGTTGGCCAGGGTGTTGAAAGAGAAGGGCGTGGATCTTTTTGACTGTTCATCTGGTGGTGTTGTTCCTCATGTAAAAATTCCTGCTGGTCCCGGCTACCAGGTGCCATTTGCAGAGCGTGTACGCCAGCAAACAGGAATATTAACCGGAGCTGTTGGTATGATCGAAGAAGCAAAACAAGCCGAAGCAATTCTGCAAAATGACCAGGCCGATCTTGTTTTAATTGCAAGGGAGCTATTGCGTGATCCTTATTTCGCTCTTCATGCTGCTATTGAGTTAGGAGAGGATATACCATGGCCTGATCAATATGCAAGAGCAAAGCCGAAATTATAGTTCACGGGTTCACGTGTTAGAAATAAGGCCCCTGCAAGTTTTATATACATACAGAGGCTTTGATTTTTTTAGTGCAATAATTGATAGGAAGTTATTTACTAATCTTTTCTGCTTTATAGCCAGCTTTGTTAACTATTCCTTTTACCTGTTCTGCGGTTAAGTTTTCCGTTTGTACGGTCAATATTTTATCCGGGTTTGCCGTATCTGCATTCCATTCTTTAATATCCTTGTTTTCATTGAGAACAGGAGTAACCTTTGCAACGCATCCGCTGCAATTGATGTTTGTTTTGAATTTGTATGTATTCATATTTTGAGTTTTATTCGTTATTCTTAATGCTTTTGCCATTTTAATCTCAAACTGTTTGATACCACACTTACACTACTTAATGCCATAGCTGCACCTGCTATCATGGGATTGAGCAGAAAATCATTAATAGGATAGAGCAGACCAGCCGCAATGGGAATGCCAATGAGGTTGTAAATAAACGCCCAGAACAGGTTTTGTCTGATCGTCCGAACGGTGTTGCGTGATAGTTTCAATGCAGCCGGAATGCGGGACAGATCAGAAGAGATCAGTGTCATTTTAGCCACATCCATAGCAATGTCGCTTCCTTTGCCCATAGCTATGCTCACATCAGCCTGTGCCAGTGCATGACTATCGTTGATGCCATCGCCTACCATAGCAACTGTTTTATCTTTTGCCTGCAGGCTTTTTACAAATTCAGCTTTATCCTGTGGTAATGCTTCTGCTTTGAACTCTGTGATGCCCACCTGTTTGGCTACGGCAGCCGCGGTTTGGGCATTGTCGCCGGTAAACATATATACATCAATGCCTAATTGCTTTAACTGCTGTATCGCGTGGCGGGAGGATGCTTTCACTTTGTCGGCGATGGCAATAGCTACTAACACCTTTTTACTGTTTGCAAAGAATATTACGGTTTTTGCTTCGGTGCGTTTTTCTTGGCTCCATTTATTTACCTCATCATTCAGCATAATACCATGTTGCTGAAGCAGTGCTGCAGTGCCTGCAAAGTATTTTTCGCCTTGATGAGCAGCTGTTATACCTGCTCCAGTAATTGATTGGATATTGGTTACATGAACTATTTCAGATGCTGCGAAATGCCTGCTTACCGCTTCTGCCAATGGGTGTTCGGATGCCCTCTCCAGGCTATACAAAATATTCTGGTTTTCATCAGTCTCTTCTTCCCAGAAGACATCTGTGACATCCGGCTTACCTTCTGTGATGGTTCCTGTTTTATCCAGGACAATGGCATTTACTTTATGTGCCAGTTCCAGGCTTTCAGCATCTTTAATCAGTATACCGTTTTCTGCACCTTTACCAACGCCTACCATGATGGCAGTGGGGGTTGCCAGGCCCAAAGCACAAGGACATGCTATGACCAAAACAGTTACTAAAGCAAGCAGGCCTTGCGTCACTCCATTTTCGCCACCTAATAGTATCCATGAAACAAATGCAATGATAGCAATACCGATGACAATTGGGACGAAGATTCCTGCGATTTTGTCAACCAGCTTTTGAACAGGTGCTTTTGAGCCTTGAGCTTCCTGCACCATTTTGATGATGTGTGCCAGCAATGTTTCTCCACCTACTTTTTCTGCCTTAAACTGAAAGCTGCCCTTTTGATTGATTGTACCAGCAAACACTTTTGCATTTTTCTGTTTTTCAACCGGTATAGGCTCACCGCTGATCATACTTTCATCAACATAAGATTCTCCTTGTAACACAGTACCGTCTACTGGGATCTTTTCACCTGGCTTTACCATTATCACATCGCCAACTTGTACTTGGCTAATTGGTATTTCCTGCATATGTCCTCCATGGTGAACAACAGTAACTGTTTTAGGTTGCAAGCCCATTAGCTTTTTGATGGCAGATGATGTGGAAGCCTTTGCTCTTTCTTCCAAAAGCCTGCCTAGTAAGATGAATGCAATGACAACGGCTGCTGCCTCAAAATATACATGCGCATGTAAACCCCTGTTATGCCAGAACTGCGGATAGAGGGTATTGAAAACACTAAAGAGGTATGCAATGCCGGTGCTGAGCGCCACCAAAGTATCCATGTTGGCTGAACGGTGCTTTGCCTGCTTCCATGCATTGATAAAAAACTGCCGGCCAAATACCAGGACCACCGGTGTTGCCAGGGCCCACATAATATAGCTTGCATAAGGTATGTCCATGAAGAACATGCCTATAATGACGAGCGGAACTGATAGCACAACTGACCATAAGGTGCGTTGCCTTAATGACTGCAGCTTTTTCCGGTGCATATCTTCCAGGGCTCCGGTAGCTTCCTCTGTTTCTTCCACTACAAGATCATATCCAATGGACTGTACACTTGATTGCAGTTGTTTAGGTGTAACAACAGTGGGTATAAACTCTACCTGCAGCGAAGAGCTGGCGAAGTTAACAGAGGCATCGATGACGCCGGGTTGGGCTTTTACCATGCTCTCGGCGCTGACCGCACAGGAGGCGCAACTCAGACCGGTAACAGGGAAGGTTTTTTTGATGGTTGTATTGTTCTTTGCTGTATCCATAGGAGGTTATTTGTATACTGCAAAGGTCCTTACAACCGTCACTCTGACTGTTATATCATTATGGATAAGAGTTATATTTTATCCAGCGTTTTACGATGGATATTTCCTGTTTTTTTAAAAGCAGAGGGTGTCATGCCTGTTACCCGTTTAAATTGGGCAGATAAGTGCTGTACACTGCTGTACCCTAGTTTCCAGGAAATTTCATTAAGTGAAAACTCATCATACATCAGCCATTCTTTCACCTTTTCAATTTTTTGCTGGATGAAGAATTGCTCTATCGTGATGCCCTGCTGTTCTGAGAAAAGCTTGCTTAAGTAAGAATAATCTTTCAGCATACTGGCTGTTAAAAAGTTGCTCAGGATAAAGTGTTCTTCAATATTCCCCGATTGTACTTTTTGAATAATCAGGTTCTTTATTTTCTCAATCTGTTTTTTCTTTTGGTCATCCAGTATTTCAAAGCCAACTTTTTGAAGCGATTGGTTGATGTGGTTTAATTGTACGTCATTCAATGGTTCTGCTAATTTTGCTTCCCCAAGGCTAACCTCCTCCACCTTTACTCCGTTTTCTTTTAATATCTGCTCTACGGTCATGATACACCGTGGGCAAACCATATTTTTGATAAACAACTTCACTTTTATAATTTTTTAATCATCCAAATATTACAACCAAAATGTCCTGAATTTCCCAGGGGCGCATTCAAAGGTTCAAAGCCCATTTTCTCATACAAACTAATTGCAGCGTTAAATTCCGGCAGGCTTTCCAGGTACACCTGCATATACCCTAAGCTTATTGCAGAATCAATGCATTGTTCCATTAGTTTTCTCCCTACTCCTTGTCCCCTTGCAGAAGCTGCAAGGTAAAACTTCACAAATTCACAACAACCATTGGGTAAGCCTGGAGTCGGAAATATACCGGCGCAACCTACTATTTGTCCCTCTACT